>CACXZL010000174.1 GCA_902772085.1 uncultured Coriobacteriaceae bacterium
GACGCGGCATCACGCTCAACGTCGCCGGCCCGCGCGAGAGCAAGACGCCCGGCACGTATGCCCTCACAAAGAAGGTCGTCGGGCTGCTGCTTGCAGATGGCAAGTGAGGCTCGTCGGTTTTGCGTTGTAGCTCATGGCACTCAACGATTACCCGGTATAAGGTAGGTCTTTCCCACGCGGCGCCTGCCGTACATCATTATGCGTTGAAAGTGTGACTGTGAACTTTTTGGCCGCGCCTGGAGTTCACAGTCACAAAAACGCCCGCGCCACCGGCGGGGGCGCTGTTTGCCGTGTACACTCTCCGTCCCAAACGGGTAATCAGCCGGTGAAGGATGCGCGGGCATAATTGAGAACCGCGGCGGGGCCATCGCCCACAAAGCCACCAAGAGCGGCGCGAGCGAGGACATCGTTGTCACGGGCATAGAGCTGCGCCGAGCGAAGCTTTGTCCCGCTGCGCAGTTGGCTTGTGGCGGTCGGCAGTTCCGAGAGGGGCTTGTTGGCCTCCCGGCGCTCGACGCGAAGGCGTCAGTACTTCCTAGCCAAGACCATATAGGAGATCCAATACGCGGCCACGATCAGACCCACCGAACAGGAGAGCACGAGCTGGACCGTATGGCTTCCCAACGCCATGGCGACGACTGCCCCGACGCCCTCCACAACGACTGCCGCCACGAACGCCCACGACCTGCTCTTCATGCTCAGGAACTCGTTTCGCTCGTCGTTGACCTCCGTATCGACCCTCTCCCGGTAGGCGGGGTCGGTCCTGAATCTGAGGTGTCGCACGACCTGCAGCACGCCGACGCAGGCGAGGGCGCCACCCATGCCGGCATAGAGCGAGGAGTCCAGCACCCCCGCGACGGACAACCCCACCAACGCGACGCCCACGACGACCCAAAGGATGCTCAGCACCAATTTTCCGTTGTTGTTCATGGTCACTCCTCCTCGAATACGAAAACTTCCTCGATGGTCATCCCGAAGTACCGGGCGATTTTGTGCGCCAGCATGATGGAGGGGTTGTAGCGCCCGTTCTCAAGCGAGCTTATCGTCTGCCTCGACACTCCCATCGCTCGGGCCAGCTCCTCCTGCCGCACTCCTCTCGCCCTTCGCAGCACCTCGATCTTGTTCCTCACGCCATCACCTCCTAGGATGTAAAGTCTGCTTGTCATATTTGTACCACGTGCTCGGCAATATGTCAAGCGTACTTTACATCCGGTAAGGCGACAGGAGAAGGGTCACCGAACCAACCATTGGAATAATGTCTCAAGTAGGATCTCCATTCCATATGCTATGGCTGGTGAAAAGGGCAGACTCATCTACAGAGGCGAATTGCCATGTCGTTCGAGTATCTGCACCCAGAGCCAAGGGACACGTCCACCGTGTACACGCTGGACGAGATTGGAAGCATCATCATGTCCCTCGTCAGGGAGCGCGGGATGCTCTCCGCAAGCCTGTTTTGCAGCTACGCTCGGGGTGAGGCGACCCCCGAGTCCGACATAGACCTCGTCGTAGACAAGGGGCCCACACCAGTGAGACTACGGCGTTCACGGCCTTGGGATCGTTCTTATACGTATCCGAGACAAGAACGGCCTGCACATAGGACAATGCCGACCGCCCAGCAAATGAGCGGAGATGTCATCGATCTTCACCCAATGCTTCCTGCACCCGATCTTTCCCGCGACGTTCGAGCTCCCGCCTTCAAGTCTTGCCGTGACCTCTCCCGTGCGGTCGTCTTTGACGTACCGGCACACGTAGACCGAGGTCTCCATATCGAGATGCAGAAAGAAGGTCACGTGGTCGATCCCGCTGCCGCCGGGATCGACCACCACGGCGTGTCCACCGGCCGCTTCGACAACTGCATTCACAGCCGCGCCATCGTAGCCCGCGGTATGGTAGTAATCCATATCAGCGTGATCCGTACCGTTCTTCCAGTTGTTCTGGACGGCGAGGAGGGGTCGTCCGCAGTCCCAAACGTACACTTCCGCAGCCCATGTGCTGGGCATCACGCACTTTCGGAGGTTTCGGCGCTTGCCAGTCGACTCAAGAGGCGTGAACGGTAATCGCAGGGCTGGTCCGCTCGCGCCTCTGGGGGTCGACGGGCACACCAAGCCGCCGTGGACACATACATTTTGCCAGCGCGTACGCAAATGCCGAGATTTCAGGCCGTCCCGCGTCCCAAGCATCGGCAGGTGCGTGCATTGTTCCAGCATATACATGGACACCGAGTCCTCGGATGTGTCATTGCCTCCGTCCCCATGGCATCCCGTGCGTCCCCGTGGCATCGGAACCGCCTCGAAAGAGCCCTGTCGCAGTAGGATATCGTTCCTCGCGGCGTCCCCGACGGAGGAGTCAGAAAAGATTTTTATCCAACGAGCCGTGAGAGTGGTAACAAGTTCTGCGCTCGCAGCTAAATGCCCAGTTAGGCTTGCTTGAAAACCGGAATCGTTACCGTTTTGTAAAATACAAAGTGGTAACGATTCCGTTTCTGAAAACAGCCTAAGTGCGCGTTTGGCCAGGGGCATGCAACTTGTTACCACATTGCGATAGGATACATGCGATATCCGCCTCGCCCCTTTTTCGTGCAACGCGCCCAGCGGAGGGGAGGCATTGCGCGGCGCCGATCGTGCGGGCCCCGTCGATCGGGCGCACGCCGTACCCGAGCAGCGCTCGCCGCGTCGAGGAGCTGCGCGCGGCGCGTCGCCCGGTCGATGGGGTTCGAACCGCCGACCACGAGGGCCTTGCCAAGGCGGCGGGGACGGCGGTCACGTGCCGAAACGACGCCAAGCCGTTCAGGTCGCTTCGACGCGCGATTCAGCGACGGGCAAGCGTTGCGCCATCTCGGTGAACACGGCACGCCGGCGAAGAACGTGGCGTATAGTGCGCTATACGGTTTCAGAAAAATGGAAAGGAGAGGCATGGCGAAGGAGAACAAGGACGATGCGCGGGCGCAGGCGAGACCGCGGCTTACCAGCGGGTTCGTGTTTAAGAGCGTGTTCGGCGAGGAAGCCGACCTCACGCGCGAGCTGATCGAGCTCTCGCTGGAAAGAGGCATTTCCAACGTGGAGATCGTGCAGGGCGAGCGGGAGCTCGACGTCCTGCCCAGCTCCCGCGCGGGCAGGGTCGACGTATACGCCACGGACGCCGAGGGCAACGACTTCGACGTCGAGGTGCAGGCGGAGAGCGGCGGCAACGAGCTTTTGAGGGCGAGGCACTACCAGTCGCTCATGGACGCGACGAGGCTGCGCAAGGGCGAGGACGTCGAGAGGATCCGCGACAGCATCGTCGTGTTTGTCTGCGACTTCGACCCGCTCGAGGGCGGGCTCAGCCGCTACGACCTGCGCACCGTCTGCCTGCAGACGGGAGAGCCAGTAGCAGACGGAAGGCGCATCGTGATGCTCAACGCAAGGGGACCTCTCGACGACGTGCCCGCCCCGCTCGCCGCGTTCCTGCGCCTCGTGGCTGGCCAGGAGGTCGAGGGAGACCCCTTCTGCGACCGCGTCAATGCTATCATCGACCGCAAGGTCGCGGATCCCAAGTGGATGGAGGACTACATGACGTTCGAGGACGAGCTGGAGGCTGCGAGGCGCAACGCCGAGAAGCGCGGGATCGCCATCGGCGAGGAGCGAGGCGAGAAGCGCGGGATCGCCATCGGCGAGGAGCGAGGCGAGAAGCGAAAGGCCGTGGAGCTGGCGCTTAAGCTCGTGCGCAGCGGGGCCATGGCGCCGGAGGACGCCGCCGACTTCGCGGAGGTGGACCTCGCCGAGCTGGAGCACGAACTCGCCCGAGCCGACGAGGAGCCGGTGGGCTAGAGGGCGCGTCCGCTCCATCGCGTCAGTTCGCCAGCTACAGTTCACGCCCATGGCCCCTGCGCATGCCAGTAAGCAGCGACTCACGAAGTGAGCGAGCGAAGCGAGCGCGGAGCCGCTTGCTAACTGGCGCAGGGGCCATGGGTGTGAACTGTAACGTACGCCAGGGAGAGGTTCTCCCAGGGGACGGTTCTTTATTTCTATAAAGAACCAAGGCTGTTGTAGAATGAAGAAAATGGAAGGGATAGCGCATAGATGAAGCGTCATCAGGACTAGGCCTTAAGGGCAACGAGGTAAACACGAGATGAGGACGCGCGGCATGGAAAATGGATCGTTCGCAGCAGTGACGGCCGGCACGGCTTCCCCGAAGTTTGCAAAGGAAGAGAGAACCAGCACTGCCACCGAGGACTTTAAGCGAAACCGGCTGGCAGGGTACCGCTACGTGGACAAGACCGCGCTTCTTGCGCCCCTCTTGCGGGGAGATCACGAAAGCACGTTCTTTCTGCGCCCAAGGCGCTTCGGCAAGACCCTCACCCTGTCCATGATTCATTATTTCGTGGAGGACACGCGGGACGAGGCCCAAAACGCGGAGAACCGCGCCATCTTTGAGGGACTGAAGATCCTGGAGATGGGAGAGGGGTATTGCAGCCAGATGACGTCCTACCCGGTCATACACTTGACGATGCAGACAATTGGCGGAACGGATTTCACGGATGCCTACAGATCCCTTCAGGAAATGCTGAGGGCCGCGTATCAGGAGAAGAAATGGGTTCTTGAAAGCGATGTTTTAGACATGGCGGACAGACGCTATTTCGAACGGATGTCCCAGGACCGGGAGGAACGCGGAAAAGATCTGGAACCCGTATCCAATACCTTCAATGTCTATGATTCGCACATCGACTCCCTCAAAGGAGACTTTCTGAACCGCACCCCTGCCCTGCGTTATGACGCGTCCATCAACTGGTCCGATGTCTCTGTGGGGTCATCCCGTTTCTGGCTGGAATTCGCCATGATGCTTCCCTCGCTCAATTATGTGGTCATCACGGAGGACAAAGGACACCGCAATGTGGAAATCGCCGTCCGGCTGTTACAGGAAGCCGCCCGATATGGAAAAGATCTATCGAAACTCTGTATCCTTGTAAACGCCTGGGAGGCAGACCCTCATATGCTTGATCTTATCGAATTCTACAACCGGAGCTATTGTCCGGAAGGAATCTCGGTCATCCATCCTTTCGGTCTGCCACAGAATATCTGGAACCTGGATGTGGTCACTGGAAAGAGGCTCAAACTGCAGTCAGAGCAATATGCAGATATCCTCCGCGCCCAGGGCG
>CACXZL010000175.1 GCA_902772085.1 uncultured Coriobacteriaceae bacterium
ATATCCCGCGCCAGCTCTTCTGCATCCTGGTGGGCTGTGGAGGCTCTGGCCGAGAATCGGCTTTAGTCAGGAAAAGCTTGGCCTATCAATCGGGGGCGGGAGATTTATGCGAGGAGGACGCTTCATTCTGGTCCGCTATGCACAAGATTGCCATGGCTCGCCATCACTGATACTCGGTCAGTGAATTAAGGCGAAAAACCACGCGTTGTTCAGTGAATTTTGAGTGAGAGAGCGTGTCGTTTACTGAGCGTTCAAAACTTGACGTGCAATGGGAGGCTTGCGGAGGCCGAGTTCGACCCCGCATCGACAGCTTCAAGGTCGTCCTTGGTAGGGGTGGGGTCGAGATTGCCGGGAACCGTCGGTGGCTCACCCGCACCGTCGCCCATGACCTGGATGCCCACGAGCAGGCGATAGCCGTAATGATTCGCCGCGAGGGCAGCGTGACCGTGGCGGACGTTCGCGCTCGGCTCGAAATCGATTCGGACGAGATACGTGGCGCTTTCCAGTCCCTCGTCGACGAGGGCGTCCTGAGACGGATCGGAAGGGACGAGGTCGGGCTGGCCAGGACATCCAGGTGGTCTCGCGAGGAGTGGCGCAGGAACATCCTCGGCGCCCTGAGTCCAAGCGAGCCCGTGTACGCCCGACGGCATTCGTCCCCGATGGCCGCCATGCCCGCTGGAACTTCGGGGTGTTCGCGCCAGAGCGGGCAGGTGTCCGCTGGCTCTCGCGATTCGCTGGCGAGGGGGCTGACGTCACCCTGCCGCTGCGCACGTTCCCGCGAGAGCTGGCGCCTCGGCGTCGTTCACTCAAAATTCAGTGAACAAGCGACAGGGCACGCTCGTCGTTCACTGAATTTCGAGTGAGCGACGAGTGACGTTGTAACGCGTGTATCCATGACAGCCCGTCCACATGCGCAAATGGGAATGCATGGGACGTTGAAATGACGTACATACAGAAAAGCATAGCTTGCAGCACAAGGTCACGAGTTCGAATCTTGTATCGCCCAACAGATTGGCAAAGAAGCTCTTCGGCCTAACGACGGGTTGTCGGCGTTAGAGCACGAGACGCCATTCTAACGACGGTTTCGCGGGCTAAACCGTCGTTAGAATGGTATACTCCTCTAGAAATTCGCTTATTGGGAGTATGCGCATGAGAGAAATAAACGGGAGACAAGGCCATACGAGAAGCAACCTGTCGGGCGTCTCGGCATATCGTTCGTTCGTGCCGGCCGCGCTAGACGCCGTGCTCCCCTTGGCGGCGGACAACGAGACGGCCAGACTGCTGTCATCGTGTTCGCGCAAGGTGGGGGAGGTCGAAGGCATGTCGCGTTTCGTGCCCAACGCCGATCTATATCTTGCCATGTATGTACGAAAAGAGGCCCTTCTATCGTCCCAGATTGAAGGAACGCAGTGTACGCTCGACGACGTGCTCGATCCATCCACTGCAATGGCGGACACGCGCGAGATTGCCGATGTCGTCAACTATGTGGCCGCATTGAACTATGCTGTTGAGCGCATGCGAGAGCTGCCGCTTTGCGTGAGGCTGCTGAGGGAAGTTCATGAGGTTCTGCTCTCGGAAAGCCGTGGTTACGACAAGATGCCCGGAGATTTGCGCACCTCACAGAACTGGGTAGGGCCGGGAAACAGTACCGTTGCCACAGCGCCCTACATCCCGCCAAATTGCGACGACATGCAAATGTGCCTGTCCGAGCTCGAGCGATTCATAAACAGCGATGTTGCCCTAGACCCCATAGCAAAGGCGGCGCTCGTGCACTATCAGTTCGAGACGATTCATCCGTTTCTCGACGGCAACGGAAGGTTGGGGAGGCTTCTTGTTACGCTGCTCCTCATCAATGAGGGCGTGTTGTCGAGGCCAGTTATCTACCCTTCGTACCAGTTAAAACTTCGTCGCGCGGAGTACTACGAATGGCTCACGAGGGTGCGGGAAACGGGGGACTACGAAGGCTGGGTGCGCTTCTTTTGCGAGTGCTTGCTCGCCAGCGCGACCGACGCCTGCACGTCGATGGAGCGGCTCGTCTTGCTTCACAATGATGTTCAGGAGCGTATCATGGGTAACGTCAGAAGAGGCCAGCCCAACGCTTTGGCGCTCCTGGAGTTACTGGAGGCTCATCCCATCGTCAAGGTGTCTTTCTTGGCCGAGAAACTCGGAGTGAGTAGGTCGACGGCGAATGCGCTCAAGGATGAATTCTGCAAGCTTGGCATACTCAAGCTGCGAGACGACGGACGCCAACGGTACCGTACGTATCTTTATGAGGACTACCTGACAATTCTCCGGGATGGGGTAGAGCCGCTCTAACGACGGGTTGTCGGCGTTAGAGCACGGGACGCCCTTCTAACGACGGTTTCGCGGGCTAAACCGTCGTTAGAATGAGGCGGGTCGAAGGTTACGCCGCTCGTGGCGCGAGATCTCCTGCAGAGCCAAGCTGCGTTGCGGCCCGGCGCGGTCGACCCTTCCCCTTGCCGACATGCGGGCGGGTCGCTTCTCGGGTGGGGGCGCGCTCCCGCGCCGACGCTTTGTGGAGGCATGGCGCGCGAGGCGCTCGTGCGTGGCATCGGTTGCGCCCCGGCGACGAGTGCGACGGCCGTAGCTCGCTTCCCATGAATGGCTCATGGAGGCGGCGTTGGCGGAGCGTCAGCCGACCAGGCAGAACTGGCGGAAGAAGGGGTCGCGCGCTATCCTCCAGTCGCTGCCTACCTTGGTAGCCTTGATGTCGCCCTCGGCGCACATCTTGCGCAGCATCCTCTCGCTCGCCACGCCCGTGCCTGCCGCCTGCCGTATGGTGAGCATGGGCGGGAGCGTCGAGGCGAGGACGTCCGCCGGGAGGCTGTAGTCGATCTCTGGCGTCTGCATGAAGAGCGCCCCTTCCTGTATGCGGGACCTTGCTGGTTTGGCGCGCCTGGCTTTCCCAGGGCGTCAATAAGACAGCAAAAACCCAGCTAGACATGGGTAGAACGTGTGTCGTAAAGCGTACCACAGGCCGCGCGTGCCCGCACGGAGGGTGCCGAGTATGTCAAAATAGATAATAGAATGATGTATCGTTAACACTGATGGGCTATGGGCATCGACGGGACGAGGGGAACAAGTGCCCATGGGGAGCCGTGGGGAGCGCTGGGGATAGCGGAGTGTCGCGGGCCCTAAATGTGGAGGAGACATGGAGCGTGTCCGTCACCTCACGGGAGGCGACGTGCCCCAAGGGCAGGGCGTACGCATGGAGCAGCTGCGGGTATGTCGGCACGTCAGAGGACGGTCCCATGCCAGGACCTTCAGGTTTCGATCCAAGCCCGTCGGGTCCCGTCAGGCCCAGCGCAAATTCGTGCTTCTTGGCCGTTTGTGTACACGGCAGGGAGCCTTCCGTGACGAAGAGTGTACACGGTGAATTTCGTCAGGTCGGTTTTGTTATGGTTTTCTCCGTAGGGTCTATCTCTTCCATCCCATAGCGCCAGCGGTAGACGACCGGGACCCCTTTGACCTTGGCGAAGTAGGGGTGGATCCTGTGTGCCAGCCCAGCCTTGCTCTCGGTGCTGACGCCCTTAAGCATCTGATGGGTCTCTTGGCGAAGAACCCCTCGATTTTGTTCGTGGCTGAATCCAACGCGGTGACCGCAACAATGAACAAGGTCGCTCCGACCATAAACGCGCCAACTTCCAAGACGCTGACACAACATTCTTCATGCCGACAATGCCGACAACTCGCTACTGCGCGCTAAGCTTGGGACGGCCTTTTGGATTGTTGATTTCTGATGTCTAGCCACTAAGAAGAAAAAGCGGCTTTTCACGGGCCGGCCACCAGGTTTTCTGACGCTTTTGCGTCTGGCGAGGGAGGCTCCTGCCGGAATCCCGTCTGGCGAGGGAATTTCTGTCGATTTTCCGTTTGGCGAGGGCGATTCTGTCGGAATCTCGTTTGGCGAGCCTCGCCAAAAGCATTTCCAGCAGACCGAGCCTCGCCAAACGCGATTCCAGCAGGCGATCCCTCGTTCCCCAAGGAGGAGCGCCACGGAACCATGACGCAGCTGGTCGAGGCATCGGAGCAGTTGCCAGGGGATTCGGCGATGGAGGTTCTCGGCATCTACCTCGACGAGGATCCCGACGACTTCGCCGGGTTCTTCACGACCGCAGACTGCGGAACCTTCTCGTTTCTGCTCTTCTTTGCGACCCTCCCGGAGAAGCGCTCGAACGGCATCGGCAGCAAGGCGATCAAGGTCCTCGTGGAGCATTGCGGCGACAGGCCCCTCGTGCTCACCTACGAGAGCATCTACCAGGAGAGCGACAATGCCGAGCAGCGTAGGCGCAGGCACTCGTTCTATGTGAAGAACGACTTCTACGAGACCGGTTGGTTCACGGAGGAGGCCGGCACAGAGTTTATCGTCGCCAGCTCCTGGAAGGAGTTCGACGCCGAGGCGTTCAAGGCCGTCGTGGATGCCGTGAGCGTCGGTGTGCCTGGTGCGCCTCACACGAAGCTGTACAAGCGCGACTAGCACGTTGACGAGGATGTGGTGCGCTCGTTACGAGCGACCCCCTCATTGGGGCTCCCGCCACCATGCGAGTCTGACCGAGAAAGGCCTACGGATGACGGCGGGCGCTTGGCGAGGACGCGACGGCACCGCCTGTGTTTCTGCGTGCCAAAGGTGCCATCTCCCCCTCGCCCTCCTCGGTGCCGAGCAGGGTCCTGTACGCCTTGCGCTCCTGCATGAGGCGCACGTCCAGGCCGTCGGTCCACATGTGTGGTGACGCCGAGACGAGGCGGTTGTAGATTCTGGGTGACCTCATGACAGGGTCGGTGAGCCACGCCCTCAGCCCCTTCTCATCGAGGTTCGTGGCACAAACCAGGGTCGTCCCGTTTCTTATGGCGCCTTCGATCAGGGCGAAGGCAAGCTCTCGCTGCCAGTTGCCTGATGTCCCGAAGCCGAGCTCGTCCACGAGCAGAAACCTCGCGCTGACCAGCTCGTCGACGATCGAGGCCTGCGTCTGTCGCGAGGTGTCGTACCCCGAGAACGTCGCTTTTATGCGCGTCGTCAGCTGCGGCCAAGAGACGTAGCGAACGCGGACCTCCCTCGCCAGGAGCTC
>CACXZL010000176.1 GCA_902772085.1 uncultured Coriobacteriaceae bacterium
CTCAGGGTCTTTTGGGTTACTCCGGTCAGCTCCCTAACCTGCTTCGCATTCCTCATCGCGACACCTCCTGACAGAAGGATAAGGTTGGCCCTAAGGGCTGAGTCAACCGCCAGTCACGGACTGTGTAGGAATCATGGCGAGAAGTGCAGACGATTCTAGAGGTATCTTCTGCCCGGATGGCAATCGGGTAGAAGGCGCGCCATGAGTTGGCACACCTTCCTCCCCGCACTGCCGACACACGTCGGTTCCCGGCTCAACACCTCGCTTGCAGGTGGCGAGGCAATCTGTCCAACAGGGTATGCCCCTGGACACCATTCTGCAGCTGCACACGCCCGCGGAATACGCCCTGTAAATCAGGGTACATAAACTATTGATGAACAGATGTGCAACGGAGGTCTTAGACATGAGTTGGCAGGATGAGCCTAGGCAGCTCGTATTCGCGTACGTCCGCGTCTCCTCGGCGGACCAGAACCCAGAGAGGCAGATGGAGCTCTTCGCGGAGCTCCCCGAGAGCCACGTCTACGTTGACAGGATGTCGGGTGCCAAGCGCAGCCGCCCGCAGCTGGACATGCTCCTCAACAACGTGCTCAGGGAGAGGGACACCCTCGTAGTGAAGAGTCCGGACAGGCTCGCCCGAAACGCGCGCGACCTCATCGAAATCGCCGAGGACCTGAGCGGCCGCGGCATATCGCTGGAGTTCGTGGACACCCCGGAGATGAACGTGAACTCGGCGCAGGGCAAGTTCATGCTCACCGTCATGGGCGCGTTCGCGGAGCTCGAGCGCTCGATGATACGCGAGCGCCAGGCGGAGGGCATAGCGATAGCCAAGGCGAAGGGCGCCTATCGTCGCGACTCGTCGCTCACGCAAGAGCAGGTCGCCGAGGCGCGTGAGCGCATCGGGCTTGGCGTGCCCAAGGCGCAGGTCGCCCGCGAGCTCGGAGTGTCGCGCACGACGCTCTACAACGCGCTCGACGGCAAGGGGGCCTACGCAAGCCCCACGGCCTGAGCGCGGATCCCGGCGCTAGTCGCCATCGTCCGGAACGGAGACCCACATGCCCTCGCCGTCGTCCCAGGCGTAGACCTCGTACTCGTAGTCCCCGCGCCCGGACCTCACTGCGGAGATCTCGGTGACGAAGGGGTCCCTCGCCGGGCCGTCGGGCTCGACGACCTTGAAGGACAGCCAGCAGTCCGCCCCGCTCACCGAGGTGCCGATGTCGTAGGACACGAGCCACCAGCGCCCGTCGTCCCTGCCCATGCCCTCTATCGTGTACGGGAAGTGCGTGTTTTGCTGAGCGTGATGCTCATTCTCCTGCTATCGGGCTGCGGAAGCGGCCAGGTCTCATCGCAGGCCGAGGACACGTCCGACGCGGGGGAGCAAGGGGTTTCATACACCTCATGGGAGGATGCCCCCACGAACGAGTACGAGAGGGAGGCCATCACCGTGGACTGCGATGGGCAGACGGTCTGGGGGGTTGCCTACGTCCCCAAGCTGGACAGAGAGAAGTACCCGCTCGTCGTATGCGCGCATGGTCTCGGAGGTAGTTACAAGAGCTGCGTGGGATACGCAAGGCTGTTGGCGACGCACGGCGTCGCGGCCTACTGCTTCGATTTCCGCGGCGGCGGAGGCACGCACAGCGACGGCGACTCGACGGACATGACGCTGATGACGGAGGTGGCGGACGTCCAGGCGGTCCTCGCGGCCGCGAGGCAGTGGGACTTTGTCGATCCTGACAGGGTCGTGCTGCTGGGCAAGAGCCACGGCGGAGCGGCCTCGGCAATCGCCGCGGCGAGACGCCCGAACGATGTGTGCGGCATGATACTCATCTACCCGGGGTTCATGATCCACGATGCCATCCACGAGATGTACAGCTCGCTCGACGAGGTGCCAGACACGTTCACATTCAAGGGACACAAGGTAGGGAGGGCCTACGCCGAGGCCGTGTGGGACTACGACGTCTACGGCGAGATCGGGAGCTACGCGAAGCCGGTGCTGCTGATGCACGGCGACCAGGACAAAATAGTCCCCGTTTCCTACTCGGATTCATCGCCGGCGACGGGCACGGCTTCAAGGGCGAGCAGAACGAGGAGGCGCAACGGCACGTCCTCGACTACCTGAACCGCCTTGGGATCTTCCGCTAGCTCGGGCAGGACCGAGGGATTTTGAGTGTGAAACATCGAATTGCTAAGATGGCCTCCCGGGCATTACATAAAGTGCAGCCCGAAGTGGTGATGCTCCGATGCTGGTGGCGTCATACGGACCTCCACCCTTCCACGATGCCTTGTTCGCGGAACGGGGCTATGTGGCGAACACCTAGAATGAACCACACCATGTATCTGCGCGTGTGAATCGTGATGCGTCCGGCTTTCGGCGTGCTCGAGCCGGCTATCTAGGCGTGGAGAGGCCTACGGCCTGCTCCGAGGCGGCCCAATGGGGAGCTTTGTCGGAAATAATAATCCTGAGTGCTGAGCCTTCTGCCGAACGCGTGGGTTGACGTTGCCGGAAACGCCCTGCGTTCGGGGGCGGTTTGCTGGCTCTCGTCGGCGAGCGGCGACTTCCAAACGGTGCGGTATGGTCGCACCCACACAAAGTGGCGAAGTGTCAAATGTCATGCCTTCCAACCGGGGCTCTACCGTTTTCGATGCCAAATACCCACACGCGTGCACAGAAACTGTGGCGTGCTATGCTGGTGTCGCTGGATACGCGACGAGGAGGTGCGCATGAAGAGAATCCTGGTCATAGAGGACGAGCAGGTTCTTCGCGAGGAGCTCGTGCTCCTGCTGCAAAACGCCGGCTACGAGACCCTCTCCATTACCCGGTTTGAAGACGTATGCGCGCAGATGATCGCCGCCCACGCTAACCTCGTCCTCCTCGACATCAACCTCCCCGGCACGAATGGTCAGCTCATTCTTAGGGACTTCCGCGAGGTCAGCGAGACGCCGGTCATCATGCTCACGAGCCGCACCTCCGAGATGGACGAGGTGCTCAGCATGAGCTTCGGGGCTGATGACTACGTTCAGAAGCCTTACAATCCCACGATCCTGTTGCTACGCATCTCGGCGGTCCTCAAGCGTTCGAGCGGCAGCGGGAGCAACCTCATGCAGTACCGCGGCGTGAGCTTCAGCCCCGTCAAGGGTAGCCTTGTTCGTGCGGGCCAAGAGCAAATCCTCAGTAAAAATGAGGCCATTATCTTCCAGCTCCTGCTCGACCGCCAGGGCGAGATCGTCACGCGTGACGACCTCATGACCGCTCTCTGGGACAACCAAGAGTTCGTGAACGACAGCACCCTCTCGGTCAACGTCAGTCGTCTGCGCACGAAGCTCAAGGCGCTCGGCCTCGCGGACGCCATCGAGACGCGCAAGAAACAGGGATACGTGCTGCGATGAGGCTCACAGACTACATCAAGAACCGCGCAGCATGCTACGCCATCTGGGCCTTCGCGCTCGCTCTGGCACTCCTCTTCCTCTATGTCTTCAACGTGTCCTGGCATGCCATGGCCATCGCGTCCGCCTTGCTTGTGGTGGGTTCCGTGGTGTCCGAGCTGGTGGAATATATCCGCCGAAAAGCCTTCTACGACGGTCTGTACGAGGCGATTGACGGCCTACAGGTGCACAGCCAGGCCTATCTCGCCTCCGAGATGGTGGAGCCACCGGACTTTCTCGAGGGACAAGTTCTCTGCGACGTGATGCGCATGGCGAGTAGTTCCATGAACGCGCGCGTGGCCCGCCATCGCCGCGAAAGCCAGGACTTCCGCGAGTTCATCGAGCTATGGGTGCACGAAGTCAAGCTGCCGTTGGCCAGCCTCCAGCTGATGAGCCACAACGACGGAAACGCACGCTACGCCCAGCAGCTCGCCCGCATAGACGACATGGTGCAGAACGTCCTCTATTACGCCCGCAGTGAAAGCGCCGAGAAGGACTACGTCATCCGTGAGACGTCGCTGGCCCGCGCCTTCTCAAACGTCGCGCTGAAGAACCGCGACGAGCTGCTCGAACGCGGCGTCCAGCTGCGGACCGAGGGCCTCGACGCCACCGTGATGACCGACGGCAAGTGGCTGGAGTACATGCTCGGTCAGCTCGTGGCATACAGCCTCAAGTACGCTGCGCCGGACCGCCCCCCGCAGATCCGCGTGGCTGCCGAGGAACAGGACGACCGCACGGTCCTGCGCTTTTGGGACAATGGCATCGGCATTCCCGTTAGCGACCTGCCGCACGTCTTTGAGAAGTCCTTCACTGGCGAGAACGGTCGTATAGGAAAGAATTCCACTGGCATGGGGCTGTACCTCATACGCAAGCTCTGCAGGCGTCTCGGCCACGAGGTAGTCGCGGCCTCCGTGCAAGGCGAATGGACCGAGGTCATCATATCCTTTGGCAAGAACGCCCTCCTCGACCTCGTCTAGGGGCAGGGACACTCCCTTTGCTGCGCATCTGATGCGGCTTTTGGGGCGAGCACGGTCAGAAACCAGACGCGCGACACGCGCTCGCTGCCCCTCTACGATGGTCTTGATAAACAGCAAGACTTCGTCGAGAGGAGCAACCATATGAACCTGCTAGAGGTCCAACACATCGAGAAGTACTACGGCAAGCGGGGCAGCATCACGAAAGCCCTCAACGACCTGAGCTTTTCCGTAAACGCCGGAGAGTTCGTGGCAATCATGGGCCCGTCCGGCAGCGGCAAGACCACGCTGCTCAACTGCATCTCCACCATCGACACCGTGACATCGGGCACCATCGCCCTTGACGGCACGGACGTCACTGCGCTCAAGGGCCGACGTCTCTCGGACTTCCGCCGCAAGAACCTGGGATTCATCTTTCAGGACTTCAACCTGCTCGACACCATGACCGCCTACGAAAACATCGCGCTCGCGCTCTCGATCCAGCGCGTTTCCCCGAATCGCATCGACGGCGCCGTGCGCAAGGTCGCCTCCCAGCTCGGCATCACGGAGGTGCTCGACAACTACCCCTACCAGATGTCTGGCGGCCAGAAGCAGCGCGTTGCCTCCGCCCGCGCCGTCGTCACGAACCCAAAGATCGTGCTTGCCGACGAGCCCACCGGTGCGCTCGACTCAAAGAACGCCCGCATGTTGCTCGACCGCCTCGGTCACCCGAACCGCAAACACCACGCCACGATCCTCATGGTCACCCACGACAGCTTCTCTGCCAGCTACGCCTCGCGCGTAATCTTTCTCAAAGACGGCGCAATCTTCCACGAGCTGACGCGCGGAGCCGACAATCGCAAGCAGTTCTTCCCCAAGATCATGCGCGTTGTCACGATGCTGGGAGGTGAGCTCAGCGATGCTCGTTAGGCTCTCGCTCAAAAACATCCAGCACGGCCTGCGCGACTTTGCAATATACTTCTTCACGCTGACTGTCGCCGTTGCCATCTTCTACGTGTTCAATGCCGTTGGCGGCCAGACGGCTGCCATCAACATGTCACAGATGGGCACGGAGGCATCATCGCTGCTTTCCCAGACGCTCGCGACGATCAGCGTCTTCGTGGCTGTCGTTCTCGGTCTGCTCATCGTCTATGCCAGTCGCTTCCTCATGAAGCGTCGTCACAGGGAGTTCGCGCTCTACATGATGCTCGGCATGAGCCAGCGCAGGATCTCTGCGATGCTCGTCTCGGAGACCTTCCTAACAGGACTTGCGTCTCTTGGCGTGGGCTTGGTGGTGGGCGTTGGTCTCTCGCAGCTGATGAGCGCACTGGTGGCAAGCATGTTTGAGGCTGACATGTCAGCCTTTCAGTTCACCGTGTCCAGTGCGTCCATCGTCAGGACCATCGTCAGCTTCGCCATCATGTACCTGGTCGTGATGCTGCTCAACACGCGGGCAGTCACCCGCATGAAGCTCATCGACCTCATGTCCTCGGGTAAGAAGACCGAGCAGGTCAAGGTGAAAAACCCCATCCTGTGCACCGTCGTATTCCTGATCGCCGCTGCCATCCTTGCCTTTGCCTACCATCTGGTCATTAGCGACTTTGACGACACCTTCAGCAACATGGGCATTGCCACTCTCATGGGGTGCATCGGCACGCTGCTGCTCTTCTGGTCGGTCGCAGGGTTCTTCCTGAAGATCGCCCTGTCGATGAGAGAGCACTACCTCACGGGCCTGAACGCTTTCACCGTGCGCCAGATCGCCAGCAAGATCAACACGGTCGTCTTCTCGATGTCGGTCATCTGCATCATGCTGTTCTTCACCATCACGATGATGTCGAGCGCCTTCGCGCTGCGCAACGGAATGATGGAAAACGTGAGAACGCGCTGTCCCGCCGATTTCGAGACGTCGAGCGCACAGATGCTCTCTTCCATTGCCGAGGGCAAGGGTCCCGCGCACGACGACGTGGTCGAGCACTATGCACGCTATGGCTACGATGTGATGGCTCCCCTGGGCGAGTACGTGCACTTCCACAGCTACTATGACCAGGACGTCACCCTGTACAAGGCCGGCGAATCTGCGACAGAGTCCGAGATGGTTCCTGCGCCGACATCCCCTCGCGCGATGACGAATCCCTTCTCCACCATCGTGCGTCTGTCCGACTACAATCAGCTCATGGATCTCTATGGCAGGGACCGTCTCGAGCTGTCGGACGGGGAGTATGCCGTCGTCTGCGACCTCGAGGCCTCCCAGAGGGAGCTCGACGTCCTGCTCGCGGGCGGCGTGGACGCAAAGGTGTTCGGCCAGGTGCTGAAGTCGCGCTATGACAAGTCGCAGGACGGCTTCATCAAGAATGGCCCGATGCGCCAGAACGAGGGCTTCGTCGTCGTGCCCGACGGCGTGGTCGACGAGAGCTGCGCCGCCACGGACTACCTGATCGGCAACTACAACGAGGAGGCGATGGCCCATCTTGACGAGACTGAGAAGATGGTCCAGGAGCAGCTGCTGGCGGTCGACCGTGTGAGCGACCCCGTAAATGCCGACGACAGCGAATTCTGGGTGAAGTCTATGACCAAGGCCAGCGCCGTCAACTCGGCGATCGTGTCCGGCGCGATGATGACCTTTGTCTGCCTGTACTTGGGTGTCGTGTTCCTCGTGGCCAGCGGTGCCATCCTCGCGCTGCGGACGCTCTCTGACAGCGTGGACAGCGTCGCCCGCTACGACACCCTTCGCAAGATCGGCGTGGACGAGGGCGACATCAGCCGCTCACTCTTCAAGCAGACGGGCTTCTTCTTCCTGCTGCCGCTGCTCGTGGCCTGCTTTCACTCGATCTTTGGCATCAAGATGATGCTGCCCGTGCTCGGTGCCATCGGCATCCAACACGTATGGGGCTCGATCGCCATCACCTGCGTGGTCATCCTTGCCATCTACGGCGGCTACTTCCTGATGAGCTTCATCGGCGGCAAGCGCATCATCCACGGCAAGTAGGCTGATCCGCTAAAAAAGTGGCCCTTGGGAAGCTGTCTCCTCGAGGGCCACTTTACCGCTGGGGGTATCCCAGTGGTTAACGAGGTGATTTTTTCTGTGAGTTATACTACCGCCACTTCTCCACTACCTCTGCCTCTGCGTCGGCGGTGCGTGGCTCGTCGAGAAGCATGGCGCCCTCTCCGTAGAAGAAGACGCTGTTTGACCGCGTCTTCTTCGCCTGGTGCAGGGCGTCGCTTGCGGCGTCGTAGATGTCTTGGTCGTCCATGCCCTCGGTGCTGAAGGCCGCTCCCACGGAAAGCGTGACTGCTGGCAGATTCGATGAGTCGTCGCCGAGGATGGAGTGCACGAGCTCGATCTTGTGCAGTATGGTGAAGCGCAGCTCGGTGTTCATGTTTGTCATGATCACGGCGAAGCGGTCTCCATTCAGCCGACAGGGGAAGTCGGTGGAGCGGAAGGCCGCGGTGAGCGCCTCGGCTAGCTTGATTAGCACGGCGTCGCCCGTATCATGGCCGTAGACCGTATTGAAGTCGCGGAAGTTGTCGATGTCGATGAGCAGGAGCGCGACGTTTCGTGTGTGGGTGGCGAGGAAACTGTCGTATCCCGCGCGGTTGCTGATGCCCGTGAGTGGGTCCTGCTCGGCGTGCTGGCGAAGCTGCCTGATGCGCTTGTTGTTGTCCTCGTAGATCGTGTTGTAGGCGTTGGCCAGGTAATGCAACTCGTAGGCGCCGTCGGGCTCGAGGGGCTCGCCTCCCTGCAACCGTTCCACATAGTGGCCCAGAGGCTTGAGGATGTACATGAAGAGCGCAAGAACAAACACCATGACGATGCACAACAGCAACGCGACCGCGATGCGCAGCAGAAACAGAAGGGTCTGCATCGCGCTTCTGCTTTGTTCGAGTTCGGCATCGAGCTGCTCAAGAAGGGCCGACAAGCTCTCTTCGACGTCCTTCATGATGCGTGCCTTCGCTGCGTCGTACGTATCGCTTAGCAGGAGTTCCTCCGCGGCTTGGAGCTTGGCGTCCTTGTCGAGCTCCGAGCGAGACATGTCCAGAGGAGCCTCCGCGACCTCTTTGGGAGCGTCCTCGATGCCGTAGTAGTCGCAAGCAAGGCGCATGGCAGCCAGTTCGCTCTGAGCCAGTTCGTTGGAAGTCGCGAAGGCCTTTTCGAGCGCATCCACGGCCCCGAGGTCTGCTGCGAGGTTTGCCTTGAGCACCCCGACTGCGTTGCCGCGTCGGTTCGACGAGGAGAGTTCGCTCACGTAGTTGTCCATGCACTCCCGTCGTCCCGCCGTCACAAAGAGGCGTGCGTTGGTCGTGAGATAGTCGGATGCATCCTGCAGGCTGTTTATGGCCTGGCTGCACTCGACGTATCTCTTCTCGGCCATCGTGGCGGACGTCTGGGCGTCGGCTATATAGCCTGCCAGCACAAACGCGAAGAACGCGAATGCCACGGCAATCACAGTGGTAACGATACCGACGATGCGGATGCTTACGCCGCCACTCTTCTTCGCTTCTTTCATCTGCTCATCATTCATGATAACCACCGTTTCGTTACTCGGCGTCCTTGCGGGACTCGTGTGTCTGCTCCTGCTTTTCGTCGGCGGCTTTGGCCTGCGCGGCCGCCGCTTCTTCTGCTTGCCTTCTCTTGGTTTCCTCCACGACCGCGCACGCCTTGTCCTTTGCGTGGAGGAACGCGCGCGCGACCTGTGGGTCGAAGTGAGTGCCGATGCCCTCTTCTATGATCGCGAAAGCCTTCTCGACGGGGAAGCCCTCCTTGTAGCTTCGCTTGGACACGAGCGCGTCGAAGACGTCGGCAACCGCCATGATGCGTGCCGAGAGGGGAATCTCCTCCCCTGCTAGGCCATACGGATATCCCGTTCCGTCCCACTTCTCGTGGTGATAGGCTGCCAGACGCTGTGCCTCGTCCAGGTAGGACGATTCCGAGACGGCGCTCTTAGCCTTCTCCAGAATCTCTTGGCCCGCGATCGTGTGGCTCTTCATGATGACAAACTCTTCTTCGGTCAAGCGTCCGGGCTTGTTGAGGATCACG
>CACXZL010000177.1 GCA_902772085.1 uncultured Coriobacteriaceae bacterium
CGTGAAGACCCAGGACCTCGCGAACGGTACCTACGACCTGCTCCAGGGAGCCAAGTTCCGCATGTACAAGGCGAAGGAGTACGAGAAGAAAGCGGGTCTGGAGCCGACAGATGATATGACCAGTCAGGCAGTCAAATTCGTCCCAGTTACTGGGGCCTCGACGCTAGAGGGCATGGCTAACGGCCAGAAAGGCTACTACTCCGTCGGCAAGGCCCTCGCCTTCAAAAAGGTAGTAGGCTGGCAGACCACGCCCGCGGACGACAATGGTACTACAGATGATACAACAGACGACGTCGCGGCTGTCACCCTCAACTCCTACAGGTACAGGGGCGACAAGTGGACCGCCTCCGACGACAACACCCAGGTGCTCGTCGGAACGGAGGCTGGCAACACCGAAAAAACCACCAACATCCTCGAGTCCGTACCCGGCCAGGAGATCAGCGTCCACGGCCTCGAGGAGGGCTGGTACCTCATCGTCGAGGAGGAGGCCCCCGAGGGCTTCAACAAGCTCGCACACCCGATCGTCGTCTACGTGAACGGCGACATGGACGCGAACGGCAAGCTCGACTACGACGGCATCAATAAGTACGACAGCAACGCGACAAACGAGGGCAAGCTCAACGTCAAGACGATGGGCAATGACTCGACGGTCGAGGACGGCACCGCCTTCACCGAGTGGAACGCCGAGCTGAACAAGGGCACCGCGGGCGACGCGAACGGCACAGCACCCAACGATAAAGACCCCAAGACCTACACTAGCACTAGCAATAACAAGAACGGCGGCGTCCACGTCGTCAACCAGACCGGCGCCGAGCTCCCGAGCACCGGCGGAATCGGCACCACCATCTTCTACGTCGCGGGCACCGTGCTCGTCGTGGGGGCCGTGGTGATGCTCGTCGCCAAGCGCCGCATGAGCTCCGAGGCGTAGCACCTCCCTCGAGCGCCAAAGCGCCTAAACACGCACCACCTGGGCCGGGGGCCGACGCCAAGAAAGCGGCGTCGGCCCCCGGCCCTTGTTCGCGGGTCGACGCCCTCCGCGGGCTAGGAGCGCTCTTCGGGAGCGTGGGGACGCGATTCCCGGCGCCATCGACCAGCCCCAATCGATGACTGCACACCCCGGAATGCCGCTCCTGACCCGTCCTGGCGCCCGCTCGAGACGCCCGGGCACAACATGTCGTGCCAGCGCCTCGGGCCGCCGCGACATGCGTCCCCCAGCCCAACGACCCATGGGGCGGGCACCCTCTCCCGGCCCTCGTGCCCGTGGCGATGGGAGGCGTGTCTCGATGTGGACGTTCTGTGGAGTTTGTTCCGAGGCCGACCAGGCGGTCACGGCCTCCCGTCGCCTATGGGCTTCTCCGCTCATGGGGTCGAGGCCTTAAGCCTCCGCGCCAATGCGGCGCTTGGCCACGGGCATGGCTGCCGCGCCCGCGGCGCAGAAGATCGCGGTGCCGGTGCCGCCGGTCCCCGGGAGCTCGGCGCCGGCCTTGTCGATCACGTGCGCGCCGCCGCCGGGTGGGCTCGTGGCGTGGATGGCGGAGCTGCCGCCCGGCACTGCGGCGTGACCTGCGCTGACGGAGGGGAACCATTCCGCGCTGGACCTTCCGTAGGAGGCCTGCGTGGCCGTCGTACCGTCGTTCGGGTAGGATAGCGCGTTGGCCTCGTAGTACTGGGTCTCGGCTCCGCTCGCCAGCGCGGCGGAGCTCGCCTTCTGGGCGTCGGTTGGCTTACCGCGCTCCGCCTGAGTTATTGCCTTGCACATGGAGAGCCTCGCGCGCCCGAGCGGGGCGTAGCTGTTCGCGCCGGCCGAGTCCTTGTTCTCTTCGCGGGCCTTGGCCATGTATAGCCGGTGGGTCGTGGGCCTCGCGTCGCCCCGCCTGGTGAAGGGCTTGGCGCCGCAGGCGAGCACGGCGCTGTCGGCGCTGCGGTCGTCTGCATCGCGGTTCTCGAGTACCTGCTCGCCGTCGACTCGATCGGGGCCCGTCGCGACGACACTCGGCGTTGTGGGGCCGTTCGTTTTCACCGTCGTCTTGCCGTCGGCGTCGTAGCTAACAGCCTCATCCTCGTTGCCGTCATCGAAGAGGAAGGCGTCCTTGGTGAGCGGCGCCCAGTACGTCACGGCGATGCGGTCTCCGTCCTTGACCTCGGCCCAGTCCGCAGTGTCGAAAGATGTGCCGTTCTGCTTCTGCGAAAGGAATCTCACCGCATGGTCGCTGGGGCGTACCTCTTCACCCGCGTCAAAGAGCGCAATCTCTAAATCGCGGCGGACAGTACCAACGGCGTGGTCAGCTACATTGGTGTCATATCTGAGGCGCCAGTCCGTGACCGTCTTCTACTGCGTGTCGACTGTTGCAGTTGCGGCGTTGTCCACGAGGCAGGCCTCGTTTGCCGTGGCGTCTCCTATGACGAGGTATACATTCACGTCGTAGAAGCTGCCGGGTACGGCGCTGGGCATCTTGCACTTGTCGACTACGGCGTTGGGGTAGTCTGGCACCGGCCTCGCCTTCGCGCGCTTAGCGGCTCTGGCAATTGCCCGTCGGATCCCAAGTCTTTGTTGTGCGGGTCGTTCCGGAGGACCATTCACAAGCCGCCACGAAGTATGTTTGAGGTTATGCTTCAGCGAATCTGTCCGTCTTTTGAGGCATCTGTTCGTATTGGTGTTCCAGTCAACGGCGAGATCACAGGGGCGATAGGCCTATCCAGCAGATATACTGCCGCCCACGAGTCACTGCCGAGCCTGGAACACTCCAACCGGCTCACGCGAGAGTATCTGACGGGAATCCCGTCTCCACGCGGGTAACACGCATATGGATTATGGGCGCGGATCCACATCGCCGCTCTCATCGGCCGGTGCCGTAAGGTTCCTTGCAATCGACCCAACGTCTAAGCATGGGAGACAAATCTGACCGGACGGCGTCATGCTCGTGAGCATCTGCACATGGCTGCGTATAAATGCGTACAACAGTGTAAAAGAATTGACTTTCATGAAGAGCTCGAAGTCCTCAATGGTTCCGCCATCCTCAGAGTACTGCGCCACAAATATGCCTCGTACCGCTACGTCGAGCTTGAATCCAGACGGGTTGTCTCCGCCGGGCACGACCGAAACCTCAAGGTGTACCTCGAGCTTGCTTGCGCCGTCCTCTTGCTGAGCCAAATCGCTCGCTTTGTATTGAAAGCCCAGATTGTTTGCACCCAGCCCCGAGCATTCGAGGTCGACCACTTCGTAATTTGACCTCAGGATCTGATAGCTTACGGCGCTAATCGGTGACAGTTGAAGCTCCATCATGCCGCCTTTCCGATACCGATGCTGTACTGGTAGTGCTTCGGGGGCTTCTTGTCGGGAGCAAGCATGGACTTCGCCCGCGAAGTGGTTTTGACCGCAAGCTGCGTGTCGTCGAATTCCGGATTCGCACTCGCACCAGTCGCCTCATAAGGAAGGGACCACGAATCAATCGAACCGCAAGTCGTCTGGGCATCCGCAATCAACTCGGGGGCCCTTACGTCGCATCCCAGAGCGAGGGCCATTGCCGCGATGCTCCTTAGCGTAAGGTTTTGGCCATTCAGCTTTTCCGACAACGTCGAAGCCCCTATCCCCATCCGGGATGCCAGCTCCCTCAGGGTCGTACCGGTCTCCGCACAGCGCTTGACCACCTGATTGGCGTAGTCCATGGAGAGCTCGTAGGCAAGTACTTCGGGGGTAAGTTCGAACTCAAAGTCCGGACCGAGGGTTGATTCAATATCATATTTCCGCGCCATGTTTGGACCTCCCGCGTAGCGCTTCTTCGAGCTGCGGTCGCTTGCGCTGCATTTTCTCGATACCAGCACCAACGACCTTCTTGCCTTTTCCCGAATGCGTCTTTTGGAGTATCAGGGCGATTGCGATGGCAAGGTCACCGTCAATGAGAAACGTATAGGCACGCGCGGTGCATCCCTTGGTGACGATTTCGTAAAGATCGTTATCGTTGCAACCCTCAAGCTTCTTGAGTCGCCTCAGCATCCGAGACTGCTCTACGCCTATTTCATGTACTGATTCTATTGCCTTTGCCATCTTCATCACCGCGCGTCCGTCGCGACACTCACTGGCGAATTCCTTCATGGGGTGCGAATCGCCGTTACATAAAAAATAAACCACCTTTGATTCAGTTCCGTCGCTCAGCTTCAGCGGCTTAAGCTCATTCGCCAATTGCACTCCGAATCTTCGACACTTCGGTTATATCCGAATTTATACCATTGCGTCAAAATTTGCAAGTGGGTAATTGGAATAACGTAGTGCTGTGAGGACCCTAGAAACAGTAGGCACATGTTGGGAGTATTGATGACAGGGGAGACACTCACGTCTCGAGCTTCGAAATCGGAGACGGCGCGGTAAGACTCTATGGCATCTTATGAATGATCCACATACTTTTCACGCCACGTATGTGGTTGAGTACCTGGACACCCGCACATCGTCGAGTGTCGAGACCATGTCTGTACACCGCATGTCGTAACCGCGGGAGCTCAACTTGTGGTTTCGTGACGAGCATGTCCGTCACCTTGCGTTTGCTATCCAGAACTAGGTGCCGAGGTGTGTCGAAAGCAACACTCGTGGCACAGGGAGGGCGGAGGTGGCGCTTGGGGAGCTGTGCGGGCGGACCCACGTGACGGCCGCGCATCTCTGCGGCCTCGGGAACGCGCGCCGAACCTGTAAGGGTGATGCCTGGAGAACGCGAAGTGGGGGGCCGACACCTTTGGAAGGCGCCGGCCCCCGGCGGGATGGTTCGTATGTGGGCGCTATTGCGCCGCGTCTCTAGGCCTATGCCTCGGAGCCCATGCGGCGCTTGGCGACGAGCATCGCGGCCGCGCCCACGACGAGCACGGTGCCCGCGACGTAGAAGATGGCCGTGCCGATTGTGAATGTCAAGGACTTCTTCTTGGTGGGGTAGGCACTTTTTCACTATCCACGGTAAGGTCTTCTTAGTGCTCTTCGGTAGGCACTATTTTCTGGCCGTCGGTAGGCACTTTTTTCTCCCGCTCGGAGCCCAAGGCCCTCCTC
>CACXZL010000178.1 GCA_902772085.1 uncultured Coriobacteriaceae bacterium
GCCAGCGAAAGTGGCGCAGCAACGGCAATCTCTGTCATCGTGCGCACGCATGCCCACGCAACCGGGATAAACCAGGGGTGTGAACTGAAACGGTGGGTTGCTGAGAGGGAGACCTTCATCTCTCCGTCGCAGTCAACGTTTGGCGGCCGTTGTACAATTACATTAAACGGAAGGGGGACGCAGACATGGAGCGGAAGAAGATCGGCATCGGATACGAAGACTACAAGCGGATGATCGACGACGGCTGCTATTACGTGGACAAGACGCTGCTTGTACGGGACATCCTCAAGCAGGGCGGGATGGTCACCCTCTTCACCCGTCCGAGGCGTTTCGGCAAGACCCTGGCCTTGTCTATGCTGCGGACGTTCTTCGAGGCGGAGGTCGGTCCGGACGGGAATGCCGTGGACAACAGCCGGTACTTTGCGGGCATGAGGGTCATGGGCTGCGGCGAGGAGGTGCTTTCCAAGATGGGAAGGCACCCGGTCATCAAGCTGTCCCTGAAGTCCGCGAGGCAGCCGGATTTCCGAACCGCGATGCTGCGTCTCAGGGATCAGATCGTCTCGGAGTTCCTGCGGCATGAATACCTTTGCGGCTCCAAGCGGCTTTCGGCAACGGAAATACAGACGTTGAAGGACTTGATGCTTCCGGAACGGGAAGTCAAGGTGCGCAGCGAGGAGGATCTGATGCGGGAGATGGGGAGATACGCCACGTCCCTGCAGATTCTCTCCTCGGCGCTTGCAAAGCACCACGGGCAGATGCATCAGCACCTTCGACGGCGGCGAGTCGTTCTACCACGGCTTCCTCCTCTCGCTCCTCTACGGCGTGCCGGGCTACGAGCCGCGCTCGAGCCGCGAGGAGGGGGACGGTCGGCCCGACATCGTACTGGAACCCCGTCGCCCCCGTGACCCGGCGATCATCTTCGAGCTCAAGGTCAGGAAGAAGTTCACGGAGATGCGGGGCGGCATAAAGGAGGCCTTCGGCCAGATACGTGACAAGCGCTACGAGGAGGGAGTCCTCAGCGACGGCTTCTTCGGCGTGAAATCCTACGGCGTCTGCTTCTGCAAGAAAGCCTGCGTCATCGAGCGGTACACCGTCGTTTGAAAGACTTGGTACGTGCTATTCAGACGAGATTATCGACAAGACCGCGACTACGACGGCTCGCGTGCCTGTGACCTCGTTGGTCCGGATATGCCTTATGAGACAATGAGCGATAGATCCGTCTGGGAGCGTTTCGTCAAAGAAGATCCTATTGGCCCCGTTGTTGCAGCATTCATACGCATGCGCCTTAAACAAAGACTCCAATATTTGCGGCGCTTCGCCCGAAGGGGTCGATGCCGTGTAGAGAGGGGAGAAAACGAATCGTCTGAGGAAGTCGCGAAATGTTTGGTTTGTCCGGACGAGCTGTATTGAGTCGTTCGAAAGCTCTAAGACGGCCATCGGAACAGTGTTGAATGCGTTCTGGAGTGTGTCATCGTTCTTTTGGGCTATGGATGTGAGGTCGTGTAGGTTTACCTTGCCCACAGCTTCGTAGTAGTCCGATTCTGCGGGGTTCTCGTAACCAATTTGTTTGCCCCCTTCGTAACGCGCAAGAATCTCAGAAAAGGCTATCGCCTTGCTGTAATAGTACCCTTGCAGCCTGCTACAGCCAATCTCGCGAAGGAAGCGCACTTGTTCACTGGTTTCCACGCCCTCACAGATGGTTTCGACACCCAAGGCGGTGGCCATCCTCATCAGTTCGGTAAGAATGATCTTGCCGTTGGGACCCTCGTCGAGCTTGTGCAGGAAACTCATGTCAAATTTGAGCAAGTCGAAATTGAAGCTTTGCAGGAAATCGAGCGAGGAGTATCCGCTGCCAAAGTCGTCTATCCAAATAGGGAAGCCTAGGCTTTGGAATCGTTCGATTTGCGCCTTCATGAACTCGAAGTCACTACCTACCATGCTCTCCGTGATCTCTATGGAAATCATGTTGCGCGGAATGTCTGCAGCATCCACGCGTGAGCAAACCTCATCTACGATGTCACAGGAGTCGAAGTCGGAGCGCGACAGGTTGATGGAGTGAGGCACTACGGTAAGGCCCGCTTCATTTTGCAGCTGCATCTTTGCGAGCACTTGCTCGAGCACATAGATATCGAGGCGATAGATGAGGCCAGCGCCTTCGAGGGCGGGGATGAAGTAATTCGGGGGCAACAAGCCCATCTCTGGATCGTTCCAGCGCGAAAGCGCCTCTTCGTCGCATACCCTTCCGTTTACCGCGCGAATGATGGGCTGGTAGCAAACCGCAATCCAGTTGTTTTCGATTGCCTCACTAAGGTGGTTGATAACATAGCGTGTGACTTCGGTCTGATGCTGCATGGCCTTCGTGAAGTACGAATAGCCAGAGAAGAAGGAATCTCCACGGCTGTCGCAAGCGAACTTGGCGCGGTCGCAGGCGATGCTCACGTTCACGTCCCCCAGGGAGTGCTGGTAAATTCCCACACTTACCGGGAGTGTCTTACCGTCGTTAGCTCTTTGAATGTCTTTAAACAAGATGCGCAGACGTTCTTCGAGGTTGTCTTCATCACTTACTGCGGCGAAGTGGTCCTGTGCAAATCGGCTCATCTTCTGCTCGCCAAAGTGCTCAGCCAAAATGCGTGCAACCGCACAGATGAGCTTGTCGCCCTCGGCAAAGCCATACTGCCTGTTGAAGTATTTCATTCCTACCAAGTTGAAATACAACATCACGGGTTTCTTATTGCAAGCAGCGAGCCTATCCCGCTCTTTTATAGCAAGCTCAAAAAAGTGACGGCGGCTTGGTAGTCCCGTGAGGTCATCCGTGAGTACCTGGTGGTTCAGATCCTCTATGTTTTTCTCGATCTGATCGCGCATCCGACGGAAGGAGGTGGTAAGCGCGCCGACCTCGTCGTTGCTGTAGTAGTCAAGCTGCACGTCGTAGTCTGCGTCTGCGAGACGCTGGGCTGCGGCGGTAAGCAGTTGCAGCGGCTTGGTGAGGCGACCCATGATAAAGAGCGTCAACACGGCAAACAAAGCCACGATAACAAGTGCTATGGGTAAGTTGACAACCGTAAGCCTTGTGGACGAGGCGTTGACTTCATCGGTAGGCGCTACCACTGCGAGCTTCATGCCGGTGGAGAGTGTCTTGAAAGACAGCTGCCGCCTTTCACCAGTCTTGGCCTCATAGCGTATCAGCATGTTTGCGCTGCTGTCCTGCTGAAAGAGCTCGTCGTCAATTGCGGTGTCTAGCGTGCTTCCATAATCCAGCTCTGGGTGATAGATTATGCGACCGTTTTCGTCGAAGAGACATGCGAAGCCCGTGTCGTAAACGACGATGGGACTTACAAGCGAAATCAAGGTGTCGAGGGGTATGTCCATGCCCAAGATTCCTATGAGGGTTCCCGACTTGTATATGGGAACGACGTAAGAGCAGATGAGCAGCTCATTGAGGGACGTGGCTGGAAATGGTCCGATCCATGACGCCATGCCCCGCTGTATGGGCGTGAAGTACCAGCCGCTGTGATCTGGATCGTTCGGATCCAGATCACTCACCACAAAGGGGTCTCGCTTATAGAAGCCTGTGCGTCCCACATGAGAATAATAAAAACCATGTTCGGATGTGCTTATGTTTGGGCTGACGACGAAGTAGTAGGTCTGCACGCCATTGGTATGCTCTGCGATTGCGGCAAACTCGCTTTGGATGCGCTCGGAAAACTCTGCCATGTAGGCATCGAGCTGCTCTGTTTGTAAAGCCGTTCGCTGCGCGGGAACGGTTTTGCCGGTGTCTATCGCGCCGGTGCGTGACAAGACGAGGCCGTCGAGGGAATCGCTCACCAAATTCGCCACCATGTCGACCGAACGTTCAATGTCACCCGTGTATTCCTCGATGGACTTACCGGTGTCTTGAACGAGAAGGTCCATCATCTCTACCGAACGGCGATCGTTCTCGGCCTGTATGATCGTATAGCTTGCCAAAAACACGCAAAGCATGGCCGTGAGGATCTCTGCGATAGTGATTGCGGTTGCTTTGTAGCGAATTGAATGCACCCTTGACTCCTTCACACTCCTAGCTTTGCTTGACGGACATCTCTCTGTACACGTTCTTCACCGAGCCGTTCCATGCGTGCTGGAAACCCTCGAGTCTCTCAGACGTCACGTACAGGCGTGTCCGAGAAAACAGCGGAACCCAGGCAGCATCATCCTGAACGATGGTCTTCTCGAGATTCTGGTACTCCTGCAAGCGCTGGTCGCGGTCGGTGATTGCCCGTGCGTTGCGTACGCGATCCATAACGTCCGTCTTTGGATAGCAGAGGCTGCGGAACGTCGTGTTTGCCTGATTCCCAAAGAAGGTGTAGATGAAGTTGTCTGGGTCGTTGTAGTCGGCGGTCCATGTGGCGGTGTAACAGGCGAGCTCGCCACTCTTGCGCAGGCTCATCCACTCGCTCTCGTCGATGACTTCGAGAGACGCGTTGACTCCAAGTTCCTTCCACATCTTGACCGCATACTCCGCCAAGGTGAGATCCCACTGCGTTGATGACGACTTTACCGAGAAGGTGAGGTCAAAGCCATCTGCGAGTCCTGCCTCTTCCAGCAGCCTATGTGCCTGGTCACGGTCGTAGGGAATTGGGGGCAGGTTTGGGTTGAAGCCATACAGTCCGCGCGAGAAGATGCCATTCTCTATAGATCCGCGTCCGCTATATACCGCGTTGAGCAACGTTTCACGATCGAGCGAATACTGCAACGCCTTTCGCACGCGCACGTCGTTTAGAGGCGCCTTGGACTCGTTGAGCGCAATATAGGAGATACCGATTTGCGGAACCTCTTGGATGCGGTCGCGGTAGATGTCGCCGTGGATGAGGGATTCGATGTCTCCCTGATCGTCTAGGTCGAGGATGTGGAGCTCGCCCTCGTCAAACATCTTGCGAATCTTCTCGTCATCGGTGATGAAGAGAAGCCTTACGCCATCGCTTCGTGGAGCTCCACTCCAACAGCCCTTGTTTGCCAAGAGCTGAATCTCCTTGCCTGGCGTCCAC
>CACXZL010000179.1 GCA_902772085.1 uncultured Coriobacteriaceae bacterium
TTCCGCTATCGCACCGGCTTTTACAAAGCCGACCTGTTCGAATGCGAGCTGTTCAACATCAGGAAGGGACTTAAGAAGGGCGCGCCGACCGCCAAGGCACTTGCGGACCTCATGGCAAACACCGAGCTTGGCATCTCCGTGGTCCAAACGAAGGATCTGCTCGAAGAACTTCAAGAGTCGAGCCAGCAGCCTGGAGACCCGCGTGAGGGCGGGTACGAAGATCTCGCTTCGGGAATATTGGCGCTCAGCCAGCCAGAGCTCTCTCGCGAGGAGAGGCGGAGGCGTGCACAGAACCTTGCGAAGCAGAAGCCGGAGCCCATATACGAGTTCTCCTTCACGCACAGGGGTAAGGACGGGTTCGAGGAGTCTTTCACCGAGGATGAGGAATCGCGCGGGACGCTTGCGGTTCTCGCGTTCTTCTCACTTGCCCTACGGCTGCTTAGTGTCAGGTCTGTCGGCTTCATAGACGAAGTCGATTCGAGCTTGCATCCTAACTACGTCCAAGAGCTGGTCGCCCTGTTCAAGGACCCGAGAACCAACCCGCATCAGTCGCAGCTGATATTCACGACGCATGATGTCTCCCTCATTACGCGTACAGGGGCGGATCGTCGCATCCTCGACCAAGACCAGATCTGGCTTGTCGAGAAGGATAGCGACGGGGCGTCGACCATATACCCGGTCACGTCGATACAGCAATCGCGTTGGGACGAGAACTTCGGGAGGAACTACATCCACGGCATCTATGGCGCCGCGCCGAGGCCTGATTTCCACGAGGCGTTCATCCAAGCGGCATCCGATCTCCGCGACGCCAATGTCGAGCTTACCGCCAGTGAGTTTGGCGGCGATGCCTAGTGACGGCAAAGCGGAAGCGCATGAGGTCAGGGCGCCCAAACGGCAACATGCGCCCAAGAAAGAAGCGGTATCTCGTGGTGACCAACGGAGAGGTCACCGAGCCACAGTATTTCAAGGGGCTCGAGAAAGAGCTTGGCGACGTCGTGATAGAGGTGCGATCCTACAGGAAAGACCCGAGTGCGCTAGCGGCCGCAGCTAAAGACCTCAAGGACCGAGAGGCTAATGCAAGCAACTCTTCGGGCAATCGAGGGGTTGATGGTTTCCAGCGCGTCTTCGTTGTGACGGATGTTGACGATTTCACAGTCAAGCAGTTCCAGGACGCAAGACGTATTTGCAAGAACGAAGGAATGGAGCTCATCATCACCAACCCTTGCTTCGAAGTCTGGCTTGTAGATCATCTGGTCTGCTGTCCTGGCGCTTATACCGAGGCAAAGGATGTGGAGCGTAAGGCCGCTGAGCTTGGCATCGTTGGCGGCAGTCGTGACAAGCATGTTGATTATGCGCGCATCGAGGGAAAACGCGGTCAAGCTTGTGAGAACGCTTCAATCCACAACACCGATGAGCGGAAGCGTAAGCGCAGCCAACTCAACAGCTTAGACTTTGGCCCATGGACCGATATGCCCGCCGTGATAGTTCGCTTTGACGGAAAGAAGCGTAAGTAGATTTCTGCCCGATTCGATGACTTTGTGACGGCCTCTTAGCCTTGTAGCAGGTTAAGGGGCCGAATTCTTTGTCGGCCACGATACGAAAGGTGGCTGACATGGCAGGTGATAACCATGACGACAAGACGCAGGAAGAGCCGCAAGCCCTGGAAGATGTATTTGAATCTCCCCCGATTTCGTTGACAGGTCGATACCAGGCGGCGAGCGGCCGTGTCGCGTGTGCCTCCTCGTAATCGCACGGGCTCATGTAGCCGAGTGCGGAGTGGAGCCTCAGGCGGTTGTAGAAGTTATTCCTACCGCGGAATAACTACTACAACCGCTACCGCCCGCACGAGGCGATCGGCGACCGCGTGCCGGCCGAGGTCATGGACGAGTTCTTCGGACGCTTCGAGGCGGGACTCACATATGACTCAGACATCATGATGGCGGCCTAAAAATCTGCAAAAACCTTGTCCACTATCTTGACAGGGCTCACTGCGCTCGACGGCACGGACGCCGGCAACTACCAGGAGCAGCCTTACATGGCGCTTGAGAGCGGCGTGCTGCCGGAGTCCGTGTTCTCGGACATCGCTTCTGCCATTCGCGGGCAGAACGGCGAGAGCACGCTCTATCAGCCGAGAGATATGGCCGCCGCCATCTTGGCGCTCGAATGGGACGTTGGTTACAAGATTCGCGCATTGCTTCTGGACGACGGGACCTTGGAAATCAACTACTATGAGCGGCACACGAGCGTGACCGGCGGGCGCATCGTGCAGGTCTTCGAGATCAACCCGGCGGGCCACTCTTCCGCGAGCGCAAGGTCCTACGACTCCATCAAGTTGCTGGTGAAGAAGGTCTACATCGACTCGACCATCGCTAGGCTGGGAATCCAGAACTGCAACTACTGGTTCAACACCTTCTCGAATTGCGCCGAGGTGAGGGGCTTCGAGAACCTGTCCGGCATGACGAGCGCCAACCAGATGTTCACGAGCTGCGGCTCACTTGAGACGATCTACGCAACATCGTTCAGCAATTCGGGGCTCTCGGGCTCGCTTATGTTCAACAGCCGCAACCGCTTGGTTGGCGGGACGGATGGCTTCGTGCCCTCTCGACCACGAGCGGCGCGAGCGTTTGCAAGCTCGGCGCGGGCGGCGTGCTAACCGGCCCCAACAACGACCGGCTCACGTGGCTCTACGCTCATTACTACGCCGACGGCGAGGGCGTGCTCACGGCGAACTCAACGCTTGACCCCACGCGCGCGCTCGTGGCATCGAACAGAATCTGCGCCATCGGTAAGTACGTGGGGCTCGGGTTCACGCCCTTGGACGGCGTAACGGGTCCGACGCACCGCCAGCACCACACTGGCGCGACGTTCGCCGCCGACATGGTCACGTTCTCGTACCTGAACCTGAACTACCTGTTTTACAGCTGCACCAATCTTGCCAGCGTGAGCGGGCTGGGCAACCTCTCGGGCGTGCGCTCGATGCGCTACACGTTCAGCTCTGCGCGTTCACGACCATCGACTTCCGGGGCTTCGACCCGTCGACGCTGACGAACCTGTTCTACACATTCTCCGGGTGCTCGCGCCTTACAACGATCTACGCGGATGCGAGCTGGACGCTGCCTTCGAGCGGGATCACGGGCTCGCAGTGCTTCTACTCGTGTTCCACGTCGCTGGTAGGCGGTAACGGAACGGTATGGCCGAGCAACAAGACGGCGTACTCGTACTTCCGCATCGACACGGTGAGCGCGCCGGGGTACATCACGGTGACATAAAGAGCGAGGCGCACGGCCTTTCACTGAACCGTGCGCCACTTTATCCCTGATTCGCTTATCCGACGATTCCGGACTTCGCGTCAAAGAGCTCCAAGAACTTCTGTTTCGGTAGATACCAGCGGTTGTTATCCAACTTGACGGCAGGGAGCGCCTGCCTGTTGAACATGGACCTCACCCGGTTGACGTGCAAACCGGTTATCTCGGCAACATGCTGAGCCGTGAGCATGAGTGGGTAGTTTGCGAGGAAATCCGCTGACTGAGTTACAGCCTTGCCGCTATCGGCGTCATCAGGAGGCGCTGTGCGGACATATGGCGGCCTTACGGCGTAGGACCGTCTTCGCGCTCGATGACCCTGTAGCCGACTGCCTCAAGGGCTTCTATGGCGCTCTCTAGACCCAATCGTTTGCGCTCGAGCAGGCGCTCCGCCGCCTGGGCACGGGCATCGTCAAGGTTTGCGGGCTCTCGGGCGCTCATCATGCATCCTCTCCCATCGCTCGTGGACTCCATCTGCTCGCAGATCTCGCGCTTCTCGTCCAAGCTGAAGCTCTCTGGACTTCCCAGGCAGACGTCAGCCCTGAAATAGGCCATGGCCTCGTCTTCAATGAGTTTCTGCATGTTCTCGATCATCTTTGTGGCTCCTCTCCAAACTGCGACCTCCCGGACACCATGGCCTGTCACGAAGGACACCACGCAGGACACCAAGCCCGACGTGGACGCCATGGCCCCGGCTTTACGGTTCATGATTCAGCCTGTCGATTGTCTGGCCAGGCAACCGGCCGAAAGAGGAAAACACCCGACTTTTGACGAGACTCCCGTTTTTGGTGTCCTATTTGGTGTTCCGTTTAGTGTCCTAAACAAAAGCAGGTAGACGGTCTATGCCATCTACCTGCGTCTTTCGTGGTGGGCGTTACAAGATTTGAACTTGTGACCTCTTCCGTGTCAGGGAAGCGGATATGTCCGAGTCTTGCATACCATTTTGTAAAACCGCAGGTAGACTGCCTGCAACTAGTGCGTACTGTCACTCATAAAAGTTATAATAACACTCATGGACACCCTCAACAACCCACGTTTGACACCATTTGTTACCAGCTAACGTGCAAGGTGCATTTACGAACACTTGCACAGTACCCCACTTCGAAGTGCTTCGAAGCATTCGAATCAGCATTTATCGCACCGCTTTTCGTACCGCCAATTCTTTTCTGAGTTCACGCTCGTTAGCCGTATGAGTCACACGGCACGTACGGCACCCATCCGCAACAAGCGAATCGCATGCATGGTGTTCGCGAATCGAATTCAATTGCAGTATCGACTGCGTCCGCATGCCACGCGGCCAACTGTGTATCATTAGACACTAGGACTCAGCGGCACCACGGAGGTTTTCATGCGGGAGAAGACGTCATACGAGGAGGACGTGCGGCTTATCGAGAAGCTCATCGCCAACTGGGAGGACGAGACAGTCGAGTTCAAGGAGGCGGGCAAAGACTTCAAAACCGACGAAATCGGTAAGTACGTCTCCGCCCTCAGCAACGAAGCAAACCTCGCTGGCGTCGACTCAGCATGGCTCGTCTTCGGCGTGCGCAACAAGACCCGCGTGGTCGTCGGCACGGACTACCGCACCGAGCCGAAACGCCTCGACCTCACGAAGAGGCAGATCTACGAGGGCACCCGGCCCAGCATCGCCCTGCGCGGCATCCGCGCTATCGATCACCTGTCAGGTCGCCTGGTCGTTTTCGAGATACCCC
>CACXZL010000180.1 GCA_902772085.1 uncultured Coriobacteriaceae bacterium
AAATGTGGGATAATCACTCACGTTCAACGCAACCCCACGAGAGGAGAACCATGGCCTCTGAGTCTCGGCCCCACTTCCCGGCACGCGCCGTCATCACCGGCGGCATGCCCTACGGCAACAAAAACCTGCATTTCGGCCACATCGGCGGTGTCTTCGTGCCCGCGGACTTCTTCGCGCGCTTTCTACGCGATCGCATTGGCGCGCAAAACGTCATCTTCGTGTCCGGCACCGATTGCTACGGATCGCCCATCATGGAAGGCTATCGCAAACGCAAAGAAGCGGGTTACGAAGGCACGATCGTAGATTATGTGCGCGAGAACCACGAGGCCCAGAAGTCGGCGCTCGACGCATACGGCATCTCACTCGACCTCTACGCCGGCAGTGGCCTTGAGCCCGCTTCCGACTTCCACGCCAAGCTCACCGACGAGCTCATTCGTCGTCTCCATGAGAAGGGCCATCTGCTCAAGCTCTCGACCCGTCAGTTCTACGACGTGAAGGCAGGCCAGTTCCTGAACGGCCGACAAGTGCAGGGACGCTGCCCCGTACGCGGATGCAAAAGCGAAAAGGCCTACGCCGACGAGTGCGACCTTGGCCATCAGTTCGACCCCGAGGAGCTCATCGCCCCGGTCTCCCAGCTCACGGGTACGACGCCCGAGCTTCGTCCGGTCGACAACTGGTACTTCGACCTACCCGCCTTCCGCGAGGAGCTCGAGGCGCTCATGGACGAGTGGGACGCAGACCCGCAGGTCCGCGCCGTCGTAACCAAGACCGTGCGCGAGTCGCTCGCCACACCAGTTATGTATATACAAAACAAGTTCCGCGAGGCATTCGACGCCGCCCGTGAAGACCTCCCAGAGCATACCCTCAGAGAGCCGGAGGGTAACCAACAGTCCTTCTCCGTCGAATTCGCGAACTGGCGCGATCGCGATGCTGCACGCGAGGTGCTTGACGGCGCCGGCGTGCGCTTCCGCACGGGCAAGACGCTCCTCCCCTTCCGCATCACGGGAAACATCAGCTGGGGCGTGCCGGCACCCGACTTGGAAGGTACGCACGACCTCACGGTGTGGTGCTGGCCCGAGAGCCTCTGGGCGCCAATCTCATTTGTGCAGACGGCGCTGGCAACAGCCCCCGAAGGCCGCTACAGCTCTACAGACTGGCACGACTGGTGGTGCGCCGACGATGCTCGCGTGTACCAGTTCATCGGCCAGGACAACATCTACTTCTACTGCGTGGCCCAGCCCGCGATGTGGCACGCGCTGGACTGGGGCTTGTTCCAGGACACGCCCATCGCAAACCACCACATCCTCTTTATGAACAAGAAAGCCTCGAGCTCGGGCAAGATTGCACCTCCCATGGCCGCCGAGCTGCTCGACCACTACACTCCCGAGCAGCTGCGCGCCCACTGGCTGAGCCTCGGCCTGGACCAGAAGGCGGTGAGCTTCTCTCCCAAGGCATTCGACACGAGCGTGAGCCACAAAAACAAGAAGACCGGCGAAGACGTGCTGGTGAAGGACGACCCGCGCGTGGCTGACCCTGCCCTCAAGGAGAGCGCCTTCCTCACAAACATCTTCAACCGTCTCGCCCGCAGCTGCTTCTACGGCGTGGCCAACGCTTGCGACGGCCACCTGCCGACCTCCGAACCGCATGCGGATGTCGTTGAGGCAGCTCATGCGGCGCTGCTTGACTTCGAGCGTCGCGCCTACGAGTTCGATGCACACGGCGCCTTGAGCGTAGCCGAGGAGTACGGTCGCGCGGCAAACAAACTCTGGGGAGACGCCAGCAAGGCCGCCAAGGGCGACGACGTGGCCTATGACCAGGCACTCGCCGACGCATTCGTGGAGCTTCGCACGCTCACGCTGCTCATGCACCCTGCCACTCCCTGGGGTTGCGAGAAAATCTGCGAGCACATGGCGTTCGACACAAAGACGTTCTTCGACTGGGAGCATGCTTTTGAAGGGCCATGCGAGCTTGCCGCATTGGCGGGCGAGACACCGGAGCAACACAAGATCGTGCCGCTGCCCCCGCGCTTCGACTTCTTCGAGAAACACCCGAGCACGATAAAGAAATAGAGCCTTGGCATCAAACGGGGGCCTGTCCGCAATGCAGGCCCCACGTACAGTCGCTTCGCATGAGTTCAACTTAGCCGCAGGAGGCAACCATGGTCGCACCGAATCCGCCGCAACCGCATTTTCCCAGCCCCTACGCTCGACCGAGCATCGCCCCAAGCGTCGCGCGGGCCGTTGTCACGCAGGACGGAGCACGCATCGCCGCATTTGTGTATGGCGCGTTGCACACAGGCACTCCGGTACTCATGCTTCACGGCAACGGGGAGGAACACGGCATCTTCGGACCCATCGTGGACGTGGTGAACTCGGCCGGACGTACCGTCATTGCGCTCGACTCACGTGCACAAGGCAAATCCACACGTGGCACAGCGCGCCTCACGTACGAGCTCATGGCTAGGGACGCCATCGACGTCCTCGATGCGTTAGGCGTTGCCCGCGTGCATGTGCTGGGCTTTTCTGACGGCGGCATCGAGGCGTTGTTGCTGGGGCGCGACTATCCCGAGCGCATCGCCTCCATCACCGCCCTTGGTGCCAATCTCACGCCCGAGGGAGTCATAGAAGAGCCAGACTGGGACCTCGACGGCGCCATCGCCACCAACCAAGAATGGGCCAGGCACTGGACGGATTGCAAGAACCCCCAAGGCACAACCCACGCCGACGTCGACTGCGAGCTCTTGTTTGCCACTCCAGAAGAGGCGGCGCAAACGGCAGAGCTCTTGCAGCTCATGCTAGATGAGCCGCACATCGAAGCCTCGTCTTTGAGCGGCATCAGCTGCCCCACCACCATCATGGTCGGCGAGCACGATTGCATCAGGCCGTCAGAGACGAAGGCCATCGTAGACGCCATCCCCAGCGCGCGCCTCTTGGTCGTCCCCGGCGTAGGCCACAGCCTTCCCAAACTGGTACCAGATACCGTAAGCTGCCAGCTACTCGTCAACCTGTTGCTGACAGAGAGGGACTAGCGGCGTCACTTCGCGTACGCCTCGCATGCGCCGTCGATTTCCGGCGCCGCTAGCCTGAACGCATGTTATAACGTAAGATAGCTGTAAAAGAGTAACGCACGTCAGGGGCAACGATGCTTGAACGAACGTCGGCAGAGCAGTGGTTTACGGGATTGACCCTCCTTACGCTTATGGTCTTGGCCGCCGCCATCGTGCTCGTGACGACCAACCACACCGTGGGACGCAATGCTCGCTCTGCATTCCTCGGCAATCTCATTGCCTTGACGCTCATCGTAGCGGCCGACTGGATAAACATCGTCGCCGCACATGGCATCTCAGAAATGCGCACGTTTCAAATCGTGAGCACGTCATTCACCTTTGCCGTTGCGCCCATACTCCCCGTCATCATAGCAAACACCATTTTCCCAGAGCGTTACGCACGCGTCGTGCTGGTCGTACTTGCCATCCATGCCGTCTTTGAGCTGTGCAACATCTTCTATCCCTTGGTGTTTTCCGTGGACGCCACAAACGCCTACTCGCGCGGGTCCCTTTATTGGGTGTACATGTGTTCGTACTGCATCTCAAGCGTCTACCTCACCGTAGAGTCCATCAAGGCTAGCACCACCTACCAAGCGGCAAGCACGGTCTCGGTGGTCACCATCCTCCTGTGCATGCTGGGAGGCGTTGCCATACAGGTCTCAAACCCAGGCCTGCGTATGAGTTGGCCAGCAGTCGTCATTGCCGTTGTCCTGTACTTCCAGTTCTACACCGAGATGACGTTGCGGACCGACGCTCTCACCATGCTGCTCAATCGACACGGTTACGAGGAGTTTCTCGCGCATCCCCCACTTCCGTGCACCATCGTCTTGATAGACGTCGACAACTTCAAGCAGGTAAACGACACCTACGGTCACGCATACGGCGACGTCGCCTTGCGCACGCTTGCCCGGGTCGTACGCAAGCGCTTCGGGAACGCAGGCCTCTGCTATCGCATCGGCGGCGATGAGTTTGCCGTCATCGTCACTAAGAAAGATGATGATATCGAATCACTCATAGCAACGCTCTACAACGCCGTGAGCGCTGAGCGTGCGGCAGACGCGCAGCTGCCTGGAATATCGGTAGGATTTGCGCGCGCCGACGCTGGGTCAAGCATTCGCGACGTAATCAAGCAAGCCGACTCCGCCATGTATGAAAACAAGCGTGCTCGAAAGGCTCGTGCGGCTGTGTAGCGACTTCAGAGCTGCCGCATTTCTTTTTTGTCATCACTCCTCTAGCGTCCATACGCTATAAAAGTTGTATCGTAACCATCAACAGATAGCGTCTGTTTTTCAGAGGAGGAGTTGTATGCGCTACATCAGCTTTGGCTCGCAAGGCACGGCGGTCTCGGAGGTCGTCCTCGGCACCATGCGCATTGCAAACAAGACCCCACAGGAAGTGGCGGAACTTGTTCAAACCGCCTTGGACTGCGGCATAAACGCCGTCGACACGGCACCCATCTATGGCCCGTCCGAGGGAAAGCTCGGCGAGGCGTTCGACCTCGTTCCGGGACTTCGCGACAAGGTCTGGCTGCAGACCAAGCTGGGAATTCGCCCGCATCCTGTTTATCGACGACCCCGACTATGAGGGACTCAACGACGCCTTGGAGCGCGTGGCTTCCGATCATGGTTCGACCAAGACGGCAGTCGCCATCAACTGGGTGCTGCGCTACCCCGCAAAAATGCAGGCGCTCGTGGGCACGACCCGTCCCGAGCGCATCCGCGAGAGCGCCTCGTCATGCGATTGGGAGATGAGCCGCGAGGAATGGTACGAGATCTACCTCGGTGCCGGCCATCGGCTGCCCTAGGATCCATCAGGAATCTTTTCTGAAAAGACCTAACAAACAATGGATTTGGCACTCCAAATCGCCAACAGGGAAATGACCGATATTGATATTTCGATTGTATAAATATCGGTCATTTCCCTGCTGAGTTTACTGAAAGGCACTTCCATTGTATGTT
>CACXZL010000181.1 GCA_902772085.1 uncultured Coriobacteriaceae bacterium
AACGCTCCACTTCTACCGTGCCGACCTGCGCGATACGCCCAAGGTCGTTGCGGCCAAGGTCTACCAGCATGTTGTGCTCGGCAAGCTCCTTTTCGTCGGCTCGTAGCTCGGTTTCGAGTGCCTCGTCTTCCTCGCGCGTCGCACCGCGAGGTCGCGTGCCGGCGAGCGGGTAGGTGTAGAGCCGGCCGTCCTGAAGCTTCGCCAGCGTCTCGGGACTTGCCCCCGCGATCTCCACGTCGTCGCTGGTGAAATAAAACATGTAAGGGGAGGGGTTCGTGCAGCGCAGTACACGGTAGGTGTCGAAGAGACTGCCCGTTGCCTGCGCGGTGAGCGGGTTTGAGAGCACCACCTGGAAGATGTTGCCCTCGCGTATGTGCTCTTGCGCGATGCGTACCATGTCGCAAAACCTCTGCTGGTCGAAGCGAGGCGCGGGTTCGCCCGCCATCTGAAGCGGTTCGAATTTCTTGCGCGTCCCTGTGCGGAGCAGGCGCTCCATCTCGTCCAGCTCGCGCTCTGCCTTGGCGTACGCTGCTTCTACGGATTCCGCGTCCCCGGCCCCGGCGCCTTCGTCGGCGGCTCTGGCTCCCGCGCCAACAACCCCGGCCTCGGTGCCAGCGGCTCCCGCCCCCGCGCCCGTGGCCCCGATCCCGGCCCCCGCTCCCGTACCAGCAGCCCCGGCGCCAGCGGCTCCGGCTCCCGCCTCACCCGTTCCCACGCTTGTGATGAGGGCGATCTTTTGCCGGTACGAGTCAAAGACGACGAGCTTGTTGAAAAGCATGAGGTCTACGTCGAGGAAGTCCTCGTGGCCTAGGTCGGATCGACGTAGCGTCGGTTCGGCGTACTTCAGGTAGTCATATGCAAAGTAGCCAACGAGCCCTCCGCAAAATGGCGGAAAGCCTTCAAGCTGTGGCGAGCGGTTGTCGGCGAGTACCTTGCGCAGAAACGTGCCGGGATGCTCGACCTCGCATGTCTTTACGTGACGTTTTCCCGTGCCTACGTCCGTACGCACCGTGAGCGTGCCGTTCAGGCAGGTTATCTCCATGCTGGGGTCAAATCCGAGGAACGAGTAGCGCCCCCAGCGCTGGTCCGCTTCGGCGCTTTCCAGCAAAAACACGTGGTTGCTTGCGTGACGCAAGGCACGCATGGCCTCTATGGTGGTGAACCCGTCGGCGTAGAGTTCGCGCATCACGGGCACGCGCCGGAAGCCGTCCTCCTTGCACAGCCGCCGCACCTCCTCCAAGGTGGGATACATCTGCCGCTCCTCTCTTCCGGGGGACTGGCGCAGGCACAAACAAAGCCCGTCCCCGACGTCGTTGCGTCCAAGGACGGGCTCGAAAGCTCGCGGTGCCACCTTGGTTCGCGAGCATATGCCCGCGCACTTTGCGAGATGCAAACACATCCCCGGCGCGTGACGTGCGCCCTACGTCGCAGCCTACTTGGAGTGCGGTATCGGCTCCGTTCGGTGCGCCCTCGGCGGCCCATTCAACGCCCCGCATCTCGTTCCGGCTCGCACCATCCCGGACTCGCTCCTCGCGCGTGCGGCGTCTACCTTCCGCCTCATCGGTTTATGCAAGGGAATATAGCACGTAAGCATATAGTTTATAAGTCTAGCAACATACCAGTAACAATAACATGGCCGTTGCCTGCCCCGAAGGAGAGGTCAAATCCTTTCGGCGCCATGGACAAGCACCGTGCTCAAACAGTCCTCGTTCCTGCGGAACTGCGCGCGGCGCTTGTCCATGGCGCCTTGCGGATTTGACCTCTCCTTCGGGGCAAGGGGCCATTGGGGCTTGTCCCCTTTGGCCAAAGCCCCAATTGCCATGCCAGCGGCGGTCATCGATACGGGCAGTCTTGCAGGTGGTCGTTCACCATGCCGATTGCCTGCATGAACGAATATGTGATCACAGGACCTACAAACGACATGCCCAGCCGCTTGAGGTCCTTGCTCAGTCGTCGCGACACGTTCGTCTGCGCGGGCATGTCGGCGGTCGTGCGCCAACGACTGTCGATTTGCCGCCCGTCTGTGTATGCCCAAAAGAACGCATCGAGGCTTCCGTGCTGCTCGATGATCCTCTGGGCAGCGATGGCGTTTGTTCGCACGCTATAGATCTTGCTTTTGTTTCGGATGAGCCGCGTGTCTTTCAGAAGGCCGTCGAGATACTCGTCCGAAAGCGCGGCGCACGTCTCTATGCGGAAGTCAAAGAACACCTCTCTGTATGCTTGCCGCTTGTTGACGATGGTTCGCCAAGACAGGCCAACGCTCTGACCCTCCAAACAAAGCATCTCAAAGATGTGCCTGTCGTCATGCGAGACCTTGCACCATTCGTGGTCGTGGTATTCCGTGAGGAGGGGATCCTGCAATGCCCACTGCCTGCAAGCGCTGTCGTTTGTCATGGCGACTCCCGTGGCGAGCTTCGTGACGTTTGCCATGGTACACATTGTACAGCGGCGCATACGATAATGGCAGCGATAGATCTGAGGTAGGGCAGTCGAAGGCGCAGATGCTGCATATCGGTCGTGAGGTGGCTAAGCGCGTCGACTGCGATGTGGACGAGGCGATGTGGCCGACGGCGGATGAACTTCAAGAACTTTTGGACATACTTGCTGGGCGTAAGCATCCAAAACCGATAAGCCGTGCCGAGTTGCGCAAGCGTCGTGCCCGGGCAAACGCCTTGCGTGGGGCAACCAGGAGTGCCGCAGGTTCATAATTGCACACCTTCGTTAGCTGCGAGCATAAAATCCCAGTTGATTTAGAGCTGTTTTCGGTCGATTTTGCAACCGTGAGCTGTGGGAAAGTGCTACGAGTTTACGGTTGAAAAAACGTGGCTCCAAAAATGATAAAACACCAGTTAAAACGAGAGCGCTGGTCCCACAATCTGCAACCGTGAACCCGGGACAAAAGGAAGCGGGTTCACGGATGCGGCTGCCGGGTTCACAAGCGCCCTTATCTCTGCGAAAGATGGGCGCCTGAGTCCACTGGTCGCTACGAGCGTTCAGGAAAACATCAGCTTGGCTCACTTTTGCTCAAAGTCGCAGTGATGGCTCCATTTCAAGGCGCCCATAGGACGGCAATGATCATAGAACGGCCTCGAAATGCATAGCAGATGGGCCCTTTTGGCAACCCTCAGTTCTCCGACAGGCGCAAGATGCCGCGCCAACCGCGACTGGAGTAGTAAGAGTCTGCACCGTTGTGGAAGACGAAGACCCTCTGGTATCTGCGCTCGCAAAACAGAGCCCCGCCGAGCGATCGAAACTCTTGTGGAGTCGAGATCCAACTCGATGACTTGAGGTCGAACTCGCCGAGTTCCTGAAGGCGCCGATATTCCTTCTCGTCCATCAACTCGATGCCCATGCGAGACGCCTGCTCGAGTGCGCTACCGCGCGGCGGGTTTTTCTTGCGCCTGCGAAGAGCTTCGTCGTCGTAGCAGAGGCTTCGTCTCCCTGCGGGCGACTCACGCGAGCAATCGCATATAAGGATTTGGCCGCTGGTTTGATCCCTACCGATGACATCCGGCTCGCCTCCGGTCTCTTCCATGGCTTCGATGCTACGCAACGCCTCGGGATGGATTCGCAAGGCAGCCTCTACCTCATCCCAGCTTACATCGACGTGCCGGATCGGGTTGTCCATAAACCGCTCTTTCAGTATGCTCAGCATTGGCGCTCCTCTCAATCGGCGTTCCTCTGTCCGTGACGTATAACGCAATCAGTATAGCTTGGAATGTCAAAAGGAGCTAAACCCTTTTGAGATTTCGGGCTCTACAAGATCTCTTGCTACAATGAAGGTTGTCCGACGAAGGTATGCGCCCGACGTACAACCTGGTGCTACGCCACGCGAAAAAGGAGGTTCCATGTCTACCATGTCAGATGCCGTTCGTCAGCAGTTCAAAGCCGGAGACGATGTGCGCGATGCGGGTCTAGTAACGCCGGCCAGCATAAGGAGGTTTGACGACATCGCCTATGGACCCGACGTGCAGTGGCAGAAACTTGACGTCTATCGTCCCAAAGACGTTCCCGCTTCAGCTACGAGCCCATGCGCCCCGCAGGCGCTGCCCGTCATCGTAAGCGTGCATGGCGGCGGCTGGGTCTACGGCGACAAGGAGCGGTATCAGTGGTATTGCATGGACCTCGCCTCGCGCGGATTCGTGGTCGTGAACTTCACCTATCGTCTTGCGCCTGAATTCAAGTTCCCCAAAAGCATGGCGGATACCTGCGCCGTGTTTAACTGGACAATCGCACATATCGCCGAGTACGGCGGCGATCCTGCGCACATCTTTGCCGTCGGCGACTCCGCAGGCGCCCATATGCTGGGCCTTTTCTGCAACCTGTGTACGAACCCCGTCTACGCGGCGCAACTTGAACTGGATGTTCCGAAGGGATTCGCGCCACTTGCCGTAGCCCTCAACTGTGGTGCAAACGAGATCAAAGTCACGGGCGATCCGCATGACCTCACCAGCGCGCTCATGGGTGACTTCCTCGAACACGGCGGTACCGAGCGAGAACTCGAGCTCGTCAGCGTGGGCCGGCACGTGACGGCGTCGTTCCCGCCAGCATTTGTCATGACATGTGACGGAGACTTTCTCTACGATCAGGCCTTCCCACTTGTGGCGCGCCTGCGTGAGCTAAACGTGCCCCATGAACTGCACGTATATGGTGGCATCGAAGAACCGCTTCCGCATGTCTTCCACTGCAACATGAGGAGCGAAGAAGCGCGTCGCTGCAACGACGACGAGTGCCGCTTCTTCCGCCGCTTCCTGTAGGTTGATTCTTGGATGCCATGTTTGGGGTGCAAATTACCGTAGAAAAAACGAGTCTTCAGAAAACTATACTTGGTTTTTGCGGAAAACCCCAGTTGAGTTTCCGAGTTGTACATTTCATTATGTGTATTTTTTGGGCTCAGTCCCGAAACTTGCGGGCCAGGCGGCGACGCGCGACCACAGGTGGGGAAGAAGGGAGTTCACGGTTGCGCCGCGTTGCGCGCCA
>CACXZL010000182.1 GCA_902772085.1 uncultured Coriobacteriaceae bacterium
CATAAATATAGACAACCGCGAAACCCACGGTGGGGCACATCCTGCCTGCCCCCACCGTGGGTTTCGCGCATCGTACGTCGCCGTGATGGACGCCTACGCCGCCTCGGCGTACTCGCCCTCTTCGCCCTGGCTGGCCTCTTCGCTTGACTCGTCGTTCTCGGATTCAGGGGAAGACTCGTCCTGAGCGGCCTCGTTCGCACGTGGTAGCTGGGTCTTCTTCACGCCTTCGCCATAGATGGTGGACCAGTCGTTCTTCATGGAGATGCCGGTCCAGTTCTCCGTGGCGACAATCTGGTAGATTCCCTCGGCCTTCGCCGTGTCGCCGTACTCGCGCTCGGTGTCGTCGGCCACCACGAGCATGCCCATGCCCTTGTAGTGGGGATTGGACTCTGCGTAGTTGAGCATGGCATAGTCACCCGAGCTGTTTCCGAAGGCAAGAACGGGATACTTGCCTATCTCGCGCGCAATGGCGATGCACTTGCCCGTCTTTGCCGTCTCGTCAAGCAGCGGCTCGCCCAACACGATCTTTTCGTCCTGACCCATCGTGTGGTCGGCAGCGGCCTCTTCGCCTTGATTGGTGGCATTGAACTGCACGTCTGTCGCTATGACGTGATCGAGCGGAATGTGCAGACGATCAACAAGCGCGCGCACGACCTCGCGCTCGCACGCAGAGACCATCCACACGTCGAAGTCGTTTGCCCGCAGATACTCGATGACCTCCAGCATCGGCTTGTAGAAGCTCTGCCCGTAGGTCATGCCCTCGAAACCCACCGCCTGGGTGCTGTCCGCGAAATTGACCACATAGGAACGGAACTCCTCAGGAGTCATTCCGGCAAACGCAGAGGCTACGAGGCGCGCCTTGTCGGGGTCCTGCTCCGGATTGGTCCCACCATACGTATAGGCGTAGTCGCGTATCTGCTCCATGGCATCGTGCGACTCTTCATCGGCCTCGTAACTGGGGTCGTCAAGCACGCGATGCATGGTGAGGCAGTAGTCCACGTATACGGGGGCCTTCTCGCAGAGGATGGTGCCGTCCATGTCGAAGGTGGCGATGCGGTCTTCAGGCTTCACGTAGTTCTCGTTTGACTCGTCAGTCGCCTGCGCCACATACTGCACGAGCTCAGAAAGCGCCTTGCTCTCGTGGTTCCAGGAGGGAAACGTACTCGAGTAGTCTATGTTTACGTTGTCGAACGCACCCGACTGCGTCGAGTTCGCATCGGTAGAGCCTGGTTTTCCGGTAAGGACCACTACAACGACGGCTGCGATGACCGCCAGCACCACCACACCGGTAACGATGTGGATCTTGCTGTCGAGCCAGCTCTCTTTTGGTTTTTTTGACATGGCGTTCCTTTCTGTCTCCTGCGGTTTCATGCTGCGTGCCTGTAATCTTACCTCAATACGGCAAAAACGCCCCTGTAAGCGGTGAACGTGAGCGCCAGTGGAAAGGGGCATGCTTATGGCCAATAATGGCGACCAAAGGAAACCCTTCCCCTTGGTTGCCGCCATATGCTATGTGCTGGCCCCATCGACCGGGCGATGTGCCGCGCAGCTTTGCAGTGTGGCGAGGACTGTATGAGCACGGCGCATGCCCGGCCGATGGAGCCTGAACGAGCATTCATGCTTTGCGCTATGCCCTGGGATGCGCCAGCTGGGCCGCGCGCTTGAGCCCTTCTATGGAAAGATGGGTATAGATCTCGGTGGTCGCCGGATCCTTAAAAAAAAGAAGCTCTTGCACCGACTTCAGATCCGCACCGCCAGACAGCAGCTCGGTGGCAAAGGTGTGACGTATGGCATGGGGCGTGATCGAGACGTCGAGCCCAGCGAGGCTCATGTGCTTGTGGAAGACGCGTCGCAGCGTGTCGGCACTCATGCTGTTTCCACGCACAGACACAAAGAGCGCACGGGGAGGATCCGACAGATGGCTCGCCGCAACAAGCCGAGGCCGGGCCTCGCAGAGGTACTTTTCAAGTGTCTGCACTGCCAAACCATACAGCGGCACAATCCTCTCCTTTGACCGCTTGCCAAAGAGCAGCACTTGCCCCGTCGCCAGGTCCACGTCTTCGGGAGTGAGCGTCGCGACCTCTGAGATGCGTGCGCCCGTGGCATACAGCAGCTCGAGAAAAGCTCGATCGCGCAAACCCTCGGGATGCGTTATGTCGCACGTGTCCAAAAGCCTTGCCACGTCCGCATCCGTCATGGTCTTCGGCAGGTCCTTGGGCGTCTTTCGACTTCGTATGGACAGGGCGGCAGCCGCATTTCCCCTCCCCTCGCGCTCCACCCAGGTATAGTACGACCTCAGCGAGGAAATGCGACGGTTTATGGTCTTGTTTGCATAGTCCGCATTGCGCAGATAGGCCATATACCTGCGCAATTCTATACGCGAGGCATCGAGCGGACGCACGCCCTCAAGCTTGCACCAGTCCAAAAAAGACCGCAGGTCGCTCTCGTAGGCTCGCAGCGTATGAGACGAGAGCCTCCGAACGTTCTCGAGAAATCCGAGGTAGCCCTCTACGAGCGTCTGCGCTTCAAGCTGGCTCTGATCCCTGCCTTGGGCTTCTTCTTCATTCATCGAGTACCCCCAACGGATTGCCCAGTTCGTCCGCGAAGAGATCGGGCCGCTCATGCAGGTATGCCTTGAGGTCTGTCATGGCACGCTCGGCATACGCCCTATAGCGCTCGTCCTTGCGCATCCTCTTGCCACCGAGCGGCTCCATGAGTCCGAAGTTCACGTGCATCGGCTGATAGGGGGACGTGGCGGGATCTGTGGCATACGCCACGAGAGACCCAAACGATCCCGTCCGAGGAAGCTTGACCGTTGTGGCGCCACGCAGCTCAGCCGCGACGTTTGCGGCCGCCAGCACGCCGGAGGCGATGGCCTCCACGTACCCTTCCGTGCCCGTGATCTGGCCCGCCAAACGCACCTTGGTGCCTGGCACGGCAAACGTGTCGTCAAGCGTACGCGGCGCGTCCACGAACGTGTTTCTGTGCATGACGCCATAGCGGACGAACTCCGCCTCCGTCAACCCCGGTATCATGTGAAACACGCGCGCCTGCTCCGTCCACGTGAGATTGGTCTGGAACCCCACAAGGTTGTATGCCGTGCATGCAGCGTTTTCCGCACGAAGCTGCACCACTGCCCACGGCCGCCTCCCCGTCGCGGGGTCCTTTATGCCCACCGGCTTGAGCGGCCCGAAGCGCAGGGTATCTATGCCCTTCCTCGCGAGCTCTTCCACCGGCTGGCAGGCGTTGAAGAGGTCTCTTTGCTCGAACTCCTTGGCCACCACGCGCCGGGCATTCACCAGCTCTCGCCAAAACGCCTCGTACTCGTCACGGCTCATGGGGCAGTTGAGGTAGTCGCCCTCCGACTCCCCCTCGTAGCGCGACTGGCTGAAGGCGACCGTCCTGTCTATGGACTCCGCCTCGACCACCGGGGCGGCTGCATCGTAGAAGGCAAGCCGCTGCCCACCCACCAGCGTTGCGAGCGCGTCGGAGAGCGCAGGCGAGCAGAGAGGTCCCGCGGCCACGACCACGCGGCCATCGGGTATGGACGTCACTTCTTCCCGTACGAGCTCAATGCGCGGGTCTTCTTCCACGGCCTTCGTGACCATCTGGGAAAAAAGCTCCCTATCTACGGCCAAGGCGCCACCCGCAGGCACCTCGCACGCATATGCCATGCGCAAAAGACGCGAGCCCATGAGGGCGAGCTCCCGTTTCAGGAGGCCCGCCGCGCTATGGGGCCGCTTCGCCTTGAGCGAGTTTGAACATACGAGCTCTGCGAGACCCGAGCCATGGTGTGCCGGAGCGTCTCCACCCGGACGCTGCTCGTAAAGCCTTACGGGCACGCCTCGCGCCGCCAACGAGAGTGCGCATTCGCTTCCGGCAAGACCTCCGCCAATGACCGTAACTGTCTCCATCCTACTCACCATCCTTGTGTGTGTCACCTCCGCCCAAGAGCGGACCGCCTACACGATACTCCTGATATGCACCAGAGGTAAGCGAATACGTACCGTCTGGAAGGTGTTCCACGATACCACGCGACTCGTAATCAGCCAACGTCCTCAGTATGGTAAGCGTCGTCTGTCCCATGCGCGCGGCAAGCTCGTCGGGTCGAAGTGGCGACGCCACGAGGGCGGACACTATCTCTCCCACCTGCATGGATGCCCCTTCTGCAATCACACGCAGCACCCCGAAGTCCATGGACAGGCGCTGTTCCAAATCCACTTCGCTGCATATGGGCAACGCCCCCTCCAGAATGAGGCGGTTCGTTCCCTGGCATCCGGGCGAGAAGATCGATCCCGGCACGGCATAGATGGTCCGGCCCATCTCCACGGCGGCGTCAGCCGTGCTCATCGTACCAGAGCGCTCACCTGCCTCTGCCACAAAGAGCGTCGTGCACAGACCCGAGATGATCACGTTGCGCTTCGGGAATACGTACGGTGCGGGAGGGGTTCCCCATGGCTCTATGGACACGATCGCACCACCCTGCGCCACCGCCTTGCGAAACACCATCTCCGAGGAACTCGGGTATATTCTGTCCGCTCCGGTACCCGCCACGATAATCGAGGTGCCGCCCGCTTCGAGAGCCGCTCGGCTTGCCGCGAAGTCACAGCCCATAGCCCCGCCCGAGACGACCGTGATGCCGCACTCCCCTGCGATACGGCCGGCCATCTCTGCCACGGCGATGCCATAGGGCGTCGCCCTGCGGGCACCTATGATGGCCACGCTGGGACTCGACAATATCTCTGGGCTTCCCAAGCCATAGAGCGTATCTATCGTCACGCTCGGCTCATCCTTCAGCCTCTGAGGAAAGAGATCGTCGTCTCGCGTAAGTTCCCATTTGTTGATTTCCATAGTCTTCTCCTTCTTTCAAGTTCACAACGTGGCACGCGTCCTGAAGGCGCACGCCTCCATCACATGGTCCTTCTGCACTTCCGCACTGCCGTCGAGGT
>CACXZL010000183.1 GCA_902772085.1 uncultured Coriobacteriaceae bacterium
GGTAGTGTCGGAAAAGTTGGTGTAACGGCCTCTTCGTAGGTGCTCGGCCATCACCTGGAATCCTCGATCAAGTCCGTATCCTACGCCGCCTCCATCTCGTCCGCAAGCTCGAGGCTTGCGTCGATCGCCCGCCTGGCCACCAGGCGCCACTCGCTCAGGCGCTCGGGCGTCGGCGGCTCCTCGGCCCGCGCGGCCCTCGACTCGTCGTAGAGCTCCGCCATCCTCCTCTCCGAGAAGTAGCGTGCCTCCTGCCACTCCTCGTCCATGTCGCACATGACGGCGCCCGCGAGCCTCTCCAGCGAGGCGACCGACGGGAACACCTGCACCACCCTCGACCTGCGCTTTATCTCGCGGTTGGCCCTCTCCTGCACGTTGTTGGTGCGCAGGCGCTTCCAGTGGCTCGCCGGGAAGTCGAGGTAGGCCAGCGCGTCGGGCTCGGCCTCCTCCAGGATGCGGGCGGCGTCTTTGCAGCACGACTCGAGCATCTCTATCGCGATGTGGTAGGCGGCCCTGACGGCGCCGGCGTCCTTGAGGCGGAAGACCGGTGCGACGATCCTGGAGACCCGCCTCTGGAGCGACCTCGAGCCGGAGGCCGCCCGCGCGCAGTCGCGCATCAGGTGCACGACGCACCGCTGCCAGGCGGCGCCCTGGAAGACCTCCTCGATCGCCCTCCTCAGGCCCTCGTGGGCGTCGGAGGTGACGAGCTGGACGCCCGTGACGCCGCGCGCCCTGACGCGCCTCAGGAACGCCAGCCAGGAGTCGTATGACTCGGTGTCGACCACGGATATCCCCAGCACCCGCCTCCAGCCGCCCTCGTCGCAGCCGATGGCCGTGACCACGGCCGTGGACGCCACGCGCCTGCCGCGGCGGCACTTCACGTAGGTGGCGTCTATCCACAGGTACGGCGTGCGGGAGGCGCCGAGCGGCCTCGTCACGAGCTCCTCCACCTCCGAGTCGAGGTGCTCGCAGATCGCGCTCACCTGGTCCTTGGAGAGGCGCTCGATGCCCATGGCCTGCGCGACCTTCTGGACCTTGCGCGTGCTCGTCCCGGTGGCGTACATCTCGCTCACGGCTGCCACGATGGCCCTGTCGACCCTCTGGTAGCGCTCTATCACGTCGTCGGGGAAGAAGCTGCCGGTCCTGAGCTTCGGGATCCGGAGCGTGAGGGTGCCCACGCACGTGACCAGCCTGCGCTCGCGGTAGCCGTTCCTGCTGTTGCGCGTCGCCTCGCAGAGCTGGTCGGCCTCGGCGCTCATGATCTCGTTCACCACCGACTCGGCGAGCTGGCGGAGGACCTCCTGGATGTTGATGAACCCGTCCTCGAAGCGCGGGAGCGCGAGGGTCGCGTCGACGGCCACGTCTGCCAGCGCGGCGCTCTCTGGTATGCTGTTCATTGCGGTCATTGCCTTTCTCTAGAACCTGACTTGTGGTGATTTCAGATTCTAGGCAATGGCCGTCTCCCCTACAAAGGGGCCGTTCCCGGGCTTACACCAACATTCCCGACGTGATCAAAGTAGTGCGTGTCCAGAAGGCTCCGATTGCCCACCCGCCAGGCAAATAAGACTGCCAACGACTTTCCAAGCCGTTGATTGGAATCTGCCAAGAGCCTTCCAAGCCTCGCCTGGAAACTGCCAATGACTTTCTAAGTTGCTTTAGGAAACGTCAGGATTCTTCCGGCAGCGCCTCCAGGACCTTCGCGTCCACGATCGGCTCGTCCGGCAGCGCGACACCCTCGTCGACCCTCCCGGACGCGAGCCTGCAGGAGGCGGGGACGTCCTCGGACCACGGCAGGTACCGGTCGACGCGGCCCGGCTCGCCCAGGTGCGGGTCGTTGGGCATCTCGGTGAGCAGCCACTCCAGGTAGGCGCGCTGGTTGAGGCCGTTGAGCCTCGCGGTGACGACGATCGAGTAGATGGCCGCCGAGGCCTCCGCGCCCCTGGGCGTGTCGCTGAACAGCCAGTTCTTCCGGCCGATCACGAAGGGCTTTATGGCCCGCTCGGCGATGTTGTTGTCCAGGCCGAGCCGCCCGTCCTTCAGCACGTTCATGACGTACGGCCAGTACTTGAGCGCGTAGGAGAGCGCCCTGTGCAGCGCGAGCCCCGGCATGGCCCTGCCGATGGCGGTCTCCGCCCATGCGCGGAAGGACTCCATGAGCGGCCTGAGCTCCCTCTCTCTCGCCTTCCTTCGCCGCTCGGGCCCCATCCCGTCGAACCGCGAGTCCACGCGGAAGATGCGGTCGATGCGCCGGCGGGCCTCCAGCGCCACCGAGTCGGCGCCCTCGCAGGCGGCGTCGCCGCCCGCGACCCTCACGATCTCGGCGAACTTCCTGCGCACGTGCACGAGGCACGCGGTGTTGGTCACACCCGGCAGCCCCATGTTGAAGTAGGGGTCGTAGCCGTCCGTGGTGAGGTAGCCCTCCCAGCCGTCAAGGAAGCGGCGCGGCACCTCGCCCGACCTGGTGGGATGGTACTCGTAGACGCATATGGGCACCTCGTGCGGGCCGGTCCTGAAGAGCCACATGTAGGACTTCTGCTTGGCCTCCCTGCCCGGCTCCCTCAGCACCTGCACCGTCGTCTCGTCGGCGTTGAGGTACCTGCACTCCAGGAGCCTCTCCCTCATGCGCGAGTGTATGAGCGACAGCCACCGCTCGTGGGCGCCGATCGTCCAGTTTGCCATGTCCTGGCGGCTGACCTCGGCGCCGAGCTCGAGGAAGTCCCGCTCGAGGCGGTAGTAGGGCATGGAGTTGGCGTACTTGGCGTTGATGACCCACGAGACCATCGACGCGGTGGCGAACGAGCCGGGTATGGGCGTGAGGGCCGGCATCGGCGCGCGCACGATCTGCGACGCCACGTCTTCGCCGGCGGCGTTGGCGGCGCAGCAGGCCTTGCACCTGTAGACGTGGCGGCGGTGCTCAACGACCTCGAGGTGCGCGGGCACGAGCCGTATGACCTCGGTGACCTCGACCTTCATCTCGGACATCTCGTCACCGCACCGCGGGCACTTCCTGTCCTCGGGGCCGAGGTCGTGCTCGACCACGGTGCGCTCCAGCTTCGAGGTGTCTATGCGGCGCTTCCCGCCGCGCCTCCTGGGCCTGGCCGCCGGCGTGCCCGCGAGCTCCGGCTCGTGCCCGGACGGGTCCGCGGACGCCTCCGCGTCGTTGAAGAGCGACAGGCACATCTGGTCGTCCGGCACCCTCTCGGACCTCGGGGCGAAGAAGCGGAGGTTGGCGGCCTTGATGAGCTCGACGAGGCGGGCCATCTCGGACTCGAGGGAGGCGCCCCTCTCGGACATCCGGGCGGCCGCCGCCGCGCCCTCGGCGGCGAGCCTGGCGTTGTCCGCGGCGAGCGCCTCGTTGTCGCGCGCGAGCGAGGCGAGCTGCGCGCGCAGAGTCGCGATCTGCTGCTCGGGAGTGGGGGCGGTGGGTGTCGTCCTTCTTCTGCTCATGGTCATATTATCCCACAAAGCCGCAGGTAGACGGCCACTTTTAGGTCAGAGGACGACCTTCGCGGCGACCGGTTTCGGCGCCCCGGGCTGCTCGAAGTCGATCCCGTCGAGCAGCCATATCAGCTGCCTGCGCTCTATCTGCAGCGACACCTCGCCGTCCGCGGAGTGGGCCCAGCGGAACCCTCCCTCGGCGAGCCGGACGTAGTACATGCACCAGCCGTTTGTCTCGAAGCGCAGCAGCTTCATCTTCAGGCAGTCGCGGCTGACGAAGCAGTAGAGCGCGCCGTCGGTGGGGTCCATCGAGAAGTCGGTCGTGACGACCGAGGCGAGCCTCTGTATGCCGGCCCGCATGTCCTGCGGCCGCCTGGAGATGTAGAGCCTGTCGGGCGTGGTGAACGGGTTCAAAGCGACGCCACCGCCCTGAGCACCAGCGCCACGTGGGCCTCCGAGGCGCTCTCCGGCACCACCACGTCGGCGCCGTTCACGCGCACCACCAGAGCTCCCGCCGGGTGCGCCGGTGCCTCGGACGCGACCCCGGGCTCGTGTCGCGCAGGCGCCACGGCCGGCGCCTGCGACGGGCGGACCGCGAGCGCGGTCCTCGCGGAGATCGACCCCTTGGAGAGCTCTATCCACTCGCCGCAGGTGGGGTCGCCGAAGAGTCCCGGCTCCTCCTTCCGGAGCCTTGCCATCCAGTAGTACATCGTGGACTTGGAGACGCCGTTGAGCTCGCACCACTCCTTCACCGTCATGTCCGCGGCCAGGCACCTCTCGACCTGCTCCCTGCGCATCTCCCTCGTCACGTGCTGCCGTTTGTTCATCGTCCCCTCCTCGCTGGCTGTCTGGGACGATTGTGGCTGCTAAATGGCATCGATGGTAGATGCGCTACTTTTTGCGCTTACGGCGCCATCGCGTTATGATGGCTGCATTCCATTTTGCATACCTCGTCCGTGGGAGATTGCATCATGCTCGAATGGGTAGGTCATGACGAGTCATCTGCTGCTTCGCCAAATCCCGATGAACGTTCCTATATCGCGTTCATAAGCTATCGCCACAAGCCGCTTGACAAGAGCGCCGCGGAGCTCATCCAAAAACGTATTGAGAGCTATGTCGTGCCCGGGGAGTATCAAGACAGGGTTGGCGGCAAGAGGCTTGGCAAGGTCTTTCGCGACGAGGACGAGCTTCCGGCATCGTCCAGCCTGTCCAACAGCATCACCTACGCACTGGACCGCAGCAAGTATCTCTTGGTCATCTGCACCCCCGACTTGCCAAAGTCCAAATATTGCGAAGCCGAGATACGCTACTTCCTTAAGACGCACGACCGCGATCACATACTGGCCATCCTCGTCGACGGCGAGCCCGACGAGGCCTTCTCGCCGCTCCTACTCCACACCTATGACGAAGAGGGCAATATAACGGGCGACGCGGAGCCCCTGGCGGCCAACATCTCGTCTCCGGACCACAAAATCAATCATAAGGCT
>CACXZL010000184.1 GCA_902772085.1 uncultured Coriobacteriaceae bacterium
AACTGGTCCGCCCAAAGCGCCGCATGCGTAGACTTGCCCGTACCCGAGCTGCCCGAAAAGAGTAGAGCGTGGTCGCGATAGCGCACCGAACACGAATGCAGCACATAGCGATCTCGCTGCTGGGCAAGCACCAGAAACGCAAACCGGATGGCATGGAAGAGCTCCTCGCGAAGCGCATCGGCCTCCTCACCGGCGCAATCATTAACGTAAAACCGCGCCTCCCTGCCGTCTTTCGTCACCGTACATCCCAGCAGCGCTGGATGTGTATGAAACATCAACACCCAGCGAGTTTGATGATCGAGCACCACGACCTCTGACGCCTGCAGCACCACACGGGCACCCTCCACCCTAGGCAGAGCACTCCGCACGATGAGAACCGTTTGATCCAATCCGCTCGCGTCAGAACCTTCGCCGGCAACCTCCGTCGCAAACAAATCAAACGCCTCCGAGAGCAGGTTTACCCGCCCCGCAAAACCTATACGAAGCCCCGCAATTTCCATCATCCTTGCAGGAACGAACGCGGCGTGAGGCTCCCTCTGCGCCAAGACCCCCATTGTCTGCAGACTGTTTACAAACGAAAGATAGTCCCTCTCGACCGCGATTCTTTCTCGCTCGTCCGTAAGACCCTGCGATGCGCGCGACAAGAACTCTTTGAGGTCTTGCGACCTTTCCAACAGCTCCCATGCCTCGGCACCTTCCACACCGAGCTTCACGCCCCTGCAATGGTCCGCCACCGACTGCCCATACGGGAGCAAGTACGGAACACCACAAAGATGGACATATGCATATTTTCCGTCAGGCTGCATGGCACTCCCTTCTCCAAATTGCTACGATAAGTTAACGCACGACTTCCGAGGATGGCTCATGATTCCACAAATTGCTTCAACCTTTCACGGGCAAAACGTTGAAAAAATATTGAAGGACGGCAATAGCGTCCGAATCTCTCCACAGGGGTTCAGCATGTGGCCTACAATTTTACCTAGACGCGACAAAGTAGAGATTCAGCCCATAGATGGTCAAGACATCCGTCGAGGTGACATTGTGCTCTATCGCAGACCTTCAAGTATCCTCGTCTTGCATCGAGTGATGAAGGTGCGCGACGGTAGCGTCTGGCTTTGCGGCGACAACCAGTTTGACACAGAAGGACCGCTGCCCGAATCTTGCATCCTTGGCGTGATGACCGCCCGCATACGCAACGGCAAGCGAGTTGAAACTGCCGCGCGGTTCATGCAGTCCTCGGGGTTCAGGGGGCTCGTGCATGCGACGGTACCGATCTTTGCCAAGAGGCCGTTTGGCTCGCCAAACGTCGGCAGGGCGTCGTTGATCGCGGCCGCCAAGGATTCGACCCTCTCTCGTTCCGACAAAAAGACGATGCCGTTTCCGGCATAGCGCGTCACGAGGCCGTCGCATGACGCGACTTGCAGGACCGACAAGGCCCTACGGACGATTTCATCGCCAGCGATGATGCCGTGCATCCTGTTGTAGTACTTGAGGCGATGGATGTGAAGGTATCCCATGACGTGGGCGTCGTCGAAGTATCGATCGTAGTCGCGGTTCACCTGCTCTATGAAGGCATACCTGCTTAGGATGTCTGAAGGTGTATGGCTGCTCATGTGTTCCTCTCGTCTGCTCGGGTCCATCATAGAGCATGGGGTGATGCCGCGCATCCGTTTTCCGACAGAGGTGGCATTTTGCGAGCTAGGCGTCTGTGGACGCGTGCGGCTTGGAGAAACGCGCGCCCGTCCTTATGTCCTACGCTCGCTCACGATGTAGGCGTAGAGGACCTCGCCCTTCTCGTGCGAGGCCACGTGCCTTCCGCGGTATACGGCCGGAAGCGCAGTCCTGTCCCTCATGACGACGCGCAGGGGGAGCTCAAACTCCTCTTCTGCAGCCCCGTCCGTCGTCGCCGTCTCGACGAGCTGCTGGAAGCGTTGCCGGTCATCCGGATGCACGATGGCAAGAAGGTCGTTGTGCACCTCGGCATAGAGACCAGACAAGCGCTCGAAACCAAGCAGTCTCGCCAGGCCGTTGTTTGCAAACAATATCTCGCCGCTTGCACGATGGGCAATCATGGCCAAAGGCATGCCCTCCGCCAGCTCCCGCGTGGTGAAGCCGAGAATCGAACGGTGCTTGTTGTCCTGGACGTCCTCGGTCCAGCCCCTGAAGCCAGACTTGCCCGCCAGCTTCACGGCATACAGTGCCTCGTCTGCCCGCGTATAGGCACCCTTGAGGTCGTCCATGCCGCTGCACCAGGCGTATCCCGCCGAGAAAGACAGGGGATAGGTCCGTCCGCGCACGGTATACGAGAGATCACGCGCCTTGAAGCGCTCCATGTACCGCTCCACGTGAGCGGCGTCCTCGCCAAAGAGGCCCACCAAGGTCTCGTCGCCACCGTTTCGGCCGACGACGGCCGAGGGCGGGAAGGTGGCGGAGAGCTCGCGCGCCAGCACGCGCAGCGCCTCGTCCCCCACGTCGTGCCCGTAGAGATCGTTGATCGTCTTGAAGTCGTCCACGTCCAGCAGTATGAGGACGAAGGGTTCCTCGGGCATCTCATGTATGCGACGCATGATCTCCTCGTCGATGCCACGCCTGTTGAGCAGGCCGGTGAGCGGGTCGTGCGTGCCGGCCTCGATGAGCTCGAGGCGCTCCTCCTGCTCGGCGTCCGCCAAGGTGAAGGCCACGATGCAGTAGCCCTCGGTCAGCGACGGGGTGACGCTGTAGCTCAGCCAATGCCGTGAGCGCTCGCTGTACACCACGTCGTTTATCCGCTCACCGTACGCAGCCGCGCGGTTGCACAGCGCGAGCCAGTAGGGGCCTTCGCCGTCCATCGCCTCGAGCAGGCTCTTTCCGATGAGGCTCGTCTCCGCGAAGCCGCCCCATTTCCTGTAGAGCACATTTGCATAGGCGTACTCGGCGTCCACCGCTTCATCGTCCTCGTCGTACAGCACGTGAAACACGGCGTAGCCTACCGGCACGTCGCCAAAGGTTCCCAAGGCCGAGCCCAGGGGCGTCGGCGCGCTTGCGATCACGTAGGCGGTCGCCTCGTCGCAGGCGCAGAGCTCCTTTATGCGGAACTGGATGCCCGATCCGTACTCCAGGGGACCTGCTATGCGCTCCCACGAGCCCGACGAGTCGCACCGTCTCACCGCGTCCTCGAACGAGTCGTCAAAGAGGATGCTCTTCTCGGGCAGCTGATGGAGCGCGTAGTTATGAGGGATGACGCCTCTCGACAAGAGCAGCTCGTACAGCTGCTTCGTGCTCCTCAGAAGATGCCAGGCGCCCTGCCGCAGCTCTACCACGCCGGCAGGAAGCTCGGAGAGATTGTCGCCTTGATCGCCTTGCGCCGCGGCATCGCCACCAAGGTAGATGGCCAGGTCCGTGAGGCTCACCAGGCCTATGCGGTCCCAATACGCACCTTCGCGCAGGGGCTCGTGTCTCACGACGTCGCCTGACGACAAGATCTCCTGAAGCGTGTCGACCGGTCCAGGCCTGAAGAAGTGATACCCCTGCAGCATGTCGCACCCGACGGCCACCAGTCTCTCGGCGAGCTCATCGGTCTCCAAGCCTTCCGCGATCGTACGGACCCCGAGGCGCTTTGCCGCTCGCACCACGCCATCCAGGATGATCTCCCGCTTGCTGGCGTGTCCACCTGTGAGAAAGCTGATGTCGAGCTTCACCACGTCGAAGTCGAACTCCTCCAGAACGCCCAGAGACGAGTAGCCGCTTCCGAAGTCGTCCATCCACACCTCGAAGCCGGCTGCATGGAGATCGAGCACCTGTGCCTTGAGCGCCTCGGCATCGAGCACCGAGGCGGACTCGGCGAACTCCACACGTAAGAGTTCGTGCGGAATGCCGTTGTCGTTTGCCCTTCGCGAGATCTCCCTGGCAATGTTCACGTCGGAGAGGTTGCGCAACGACAGGTTCACCGACACGGGGACGACGGGCAGTCCGTCGTGGACACGCTTTCCGAAGTCGGTCGTGACGCAGTCCACGATGTACATGTCGAGCTTGCGCAGCAGGCCGGCGGTCTCGAGCGCCGGTATGAACTGGTGTGGCTCGATCGGACCGTATACGGGGTCGTCCCAGCGCGCCAGCGCCTCTATGCCGCAGAGCTTGGAGGTGGAGGAGCGCACGATGCCTTGGTAGCAGGGATGGATCCAGCCCTGCTCCATCGCCTGGTCCACATGCTCGAGCACGTACGTGTGCAGCAGCGCGTCGCGGCGCATTTCTTCGCTGAACCACGAGAGGTGTGACTCCCACGTGGAGCGGTCCGTATCGCAGGCGTACTTTGCGCGATCGAGCACCAGCGGTATGTCTTCGTTCGGCTCGAGCTTGCATCCGCCGGCCATCACCGGTGGATTGTCGTCGCCGCTCCTCATCGCGAACTCGTGAAATACCGCCTGCACGCGGTTTTCTATGCCGTCGCCCGCCGCGAGGGTGCAGAAGCTGTCGCCCGCATAGCGGCAGCACAGCTCGCTGCCGAAGTATCGTCGCAGCACCGTCGCGAACTCGCAGAGCAGACGGTTGCCCTTGTCGCGCCCGTTCAGCGCGTTGTAGGTCTTCATCCCCATGAGGTCAAAGACGAGCACCACCGGGTCGTATCCGCGCGACGCGAGCGCCTCCGCCTCGATTTCCGCCATGTACTGGAAGCGCTCCATGCCGGGAAGTCCGGTGAGCCAGTCTATGACGCTGCCCTTGTCCATCTCCACCACAAAGACGTAAAACACGGGGCGCTTGCCGTGCCGACGCACGAGCCGTCCGTAGTCGTCGACGCTCAAGACCCTGCCCGTCTTTGTGCGGATCTGATAGTAGATGTGGTCGAGACCGTTTTGCTTGACCACCTGACCCCATATGCCGTCTTCGGTGGAGTCCACCTCCGAGCCGTACACCACGCCG
>CACXZL010000185.1 GCA_902772085.1 uncultured Coriobacteriaceae bacterium
CTGACTCAGGTCTGCTGGGCTTCCTCGAGTCCCTGTGACGCATCTCTTGCTATGTGCTGGGCACGCTGAATGTTGTCGCAGGTAGCGCCAAAGGCGTCACGCCGCCCGGCACATAGCCCTCGTCGGCACATAGCGCCTGCCCACGCACCACGGGCGTATGGCCCGCTCGGCGAGGTTGTTGTCGAGCGGGAGCCTGCCGTCCTCGAGGGCGTTGCGCACGTAGGGCCACTGCTCGAGGGCGTTCGCGAGGGCCTTTGCCAGCAGGGACTTGGGCGCGGCCTCGGGCAGCCTTTCCCTGCAGAAGGCCTCGAAGGAGTCCATCTGCTCGGCGAGGCTGGTGGTGATCGCGCGGCCCCCGAAGCCGATCGTCGCCGCCTCGCCCCTGCCCCGCCCGCGCGCCTCGGGCGACTTTCCGTCGAGCAGGGAGTCGAGCGCGAACATGAGGTCGATCCGGGAGACGGCGCGCACGCTCACGGCGTCCCTCGGGCACCTCTCCCTCCCCCCGGCCGCGTCGATCACCCGCAGGAACTCGCGGCGTATGTGGACGAGGCAGCTCATGCGCTTGGCGCCCCTCCTGACCAGCTCGTTGTAGCCGTCGTAGGCGTCCGTCACGACGGTGCCGGACCAGCCGTCGCCCAGGAAGCGCACCGGCACGTCGGCGCCGCGCCCCGGCCCGTACTCGAACACGTAGCAGGGGTGCTCGTCGTCGGCGGCCGCGGCGAAGAGCCACACGTAGCAGTCGCGGCCCAGCCCACCCCTCCTGTTGGGCTCCTTCAGCACCCTCACGCCCGTCTCGTCGACGTGCAGGACCTCCCTCCCGCGAAGCCACTCGGCCATCGCGTCCCTCACCCGGGAGAGCCACCGCTCGGTCGAGCGCGTCACCCAGGACCCCACCGTCTGCCTCGTGACGGGCAGCGCGCACTGCCGCCGCAGGTCGTCGGAGAGCCTGTATATGGGCTGGCCCAGGGCGAACTTCTGGTGCACGCAGTGGGCGACGAGGCTCGCCGACGCCCAGCTGCCGGGGAGCGGCCCCTCGGGCGCCTCGGCCCTCGCGATCACCGCCGGCGTCTCTCCGCCGTCGGCCCGGTTGGCCGCGCCGCACGCCGCGCACGCGTACTTCATGGTCCGGTGCTCCACGACCTTGACCCTGGCCGGCACGAAGACGAGCTCGCGCGTGACCTCGTAGCCCATCGGCGCGAGCGGCGAGCCGCAGGCCGGGCAGGCCTTGTCCTCGTCCGCCAGGTCGTGCTCGACGACCTCGGTCTCGTAGGCGGACCAGTCGACCCTGCGCTGCCTCTTCCCCCTCTTCTTCCCCTTCCCCTTGGCCGCCCCCCGCGGGCCGGCCTCGGGCAGTGTGGCGTCGGCGAAGCCCTCGGCGTCGTTGAGCATCAGCGGCAGCTGCCCCTGGCAGGCCTCCGAGCTCGGGCCCCACCGCCTGCGCGCGGCGGCCCTCGCCTGCTCCACGAGGCGCTCGAGCCTCGCCTCCACCTCGTCGTACCTGCCCCTGAGGGCGGCGTAGTCCCTCTCGAGGGCCCCGTGGTCGGCGAGCAGGGCGTCGTGGTCGGCCCTGAGGGACTCGTGCGCGCGCTCCCACGCCTGGGCGCGGGCCTCCGAGGCCGCGGCGTCGCGCTCGGCGAGCGCTGCCCGCGACGACAGCTGGCCGTTGTCCCGCGAGAGCACCGCGACCTCGCCCTCGAGCTCGGCCACGCGCGCCAGCAGCGCGCCCACGTCGTATGTCCCAACCATGTCCGCCATGGTTCCGATTGTCCCAGAAAATGGACGTCTACCTGCGGTTATTCGGTTAGAGGAGGGTGTGGGCGGCGATCGGCGCGGGGGCGTCGGCCGGCCTCATCTCCAGCCCCTCGAGCAGGAACATGAGCTGCCTGCGCTCGACCTCCAGGGTGGGCCCCGCCCCCGCCCGCCAGCGGAAGCCGCCGCGCACGGCGGCCACCGTCCACATGCACCATGCGTTGGTCTCGAAGCGGATCATCTTCACGCGCCTGCAGTTCCTCGAGACGAACACGTAGAGGTCGCCCGCCATGGGGTCCTCGCCGAGCTCGGCGGCCACCACGGCCGACAGGCGGTTTATGCCGGCCCGCATGTCCTGGGGCCTGGTGAGGAAGACAATGCGGTCCGGGGTCGCGAACGGGTTCACAGCGCGCTCACCGCCCCGAGCACCGCGGCCAGCGTGGCGGCGTCGCAGCCCACCGGGCACGCGACGGTGGCGGGCCCGATGGTCACGGTTATGTCGGCCCCGCCGTCCCCGCCGGCGGCGGGCTGGCGGGACGCGAGGCCGCCGGCGTCGACGACCGCGAAGGAGGGCGACGCGCACAGCCTCTGGGGCACGATCGCGTGCGCCTCGGCGTACGCCCTGCGCACCGCCTCGTACCAGCCGCGGCCGTAGCCCTCCATGCCCTCCGGCAGGCCGACGCCGCCGAACAGCGAGGGCTCCTCCCTGTGGAACCTCTTCAGCCAGTCGTACATCGACGCCGTCCTCACGTGGTTGAGGGCGCACCACTCGTGGACCTTCGCCTTCTCATTCCCCCAGATGAACTCATGAACTGCCCTTCGTGCACTTTCGTGGGCTGAGACCAAAAAACGCAGCTCAGCGGCTGCGTGGATTGCCTTTTCGGGTCACTGGCATTACCCAGACCAGGTTGGAGGGTCGCGGCCACAATGGGCCACCTCTCAGCAGGCTTGCGCCAGGTCCCCGATTCGCATGCCATCGTCATTGTAGCGCAAGGGCGGTACACGGGGAGAGCGGCTCCCATGACATCGTGTCATGGGTGTGCCTTCACCCAATCCAGTTTCTGACAATCCCACAGGCACCCTCGCGCCTCGTCACTAAGGACGGGATCGAGCAGACGCCCGGCGAGTTCCTCGGCATTTTCCAAGCTGGATAGCCTCTCGTCCAACTCCGTTCCCCTCACGAGCCTCTCGAAGCTCTTCGAGTAGTGCGTCCGCCACAGCTCCGGCACAACGAACCGTGCGGGCAGCTCAAGGCCCCTCACGCGAGCCTCGAGCCCGCAGCGGTAGCACAGGTCGTCTCCATCGAGTTGCTCAGTTGTCGCATAGACGACCAGGTCGACAAGGTCTTTCACGCGTGACGACGGCCTCCCGTCATGCACCTCGACGATCCCGCAGAGCTTGTCCGCGATTGAGTTTGCTATCGGGTAAATCCTGTAGTCGAAGACGGGTATCCCCTCGACCTCGATTCTGTCCGCAGGAGTCAGCACCTCCGGTACGCCACAAGGGACCTGGTCAACCACCAGGTCAATCGAAACCGGCTGGAGTCTCCTCGCACCAAGCATAGGCACGAACGTCACCTTAAGGCCCGAGCGGTATTCATCCTCGGCCTTGATGGGCTTCGAGCCCGCGTACTCGAAGCTGACGAAGTCGCTCAAGTCGATCGAGGCTAGCTCCCTGAGCTCAGAGAGGGCAATGCCGAGGTCAGTCTCCTCCGCGAGCAGGTCGATGTCGCGCGTCGCGCGGGCGGAGGGGGTCCTTGCGAGCATGGACTGCCCGCCCTTGAGCAGGAACGGGGAGTTCGGCACGCTGAAGACGCGGCAGAGCAACCGGTGGAAGTAAAAACCCGAGACGGCTCGCCCGACGTCCATCCCCGACCTGCGCGCAGCGGCCGTCACAGCCATCCCCAGGGCCTCTGGCGTCTTATACCGCATCGGCTGTCCCCTCCCCAAAGAGCAGATCAGGCGCGATTCCCGCCTTAGGGCGTTCGCACACGCCTCTCACGAGCACCATAAGGCGGTCCTCGTCGATGCCCCTGGCCCGTGCGTCCCGCAGCGCGTCGAGAACAAGGGACGGGTCCTCGTCGTCTAGAATCAGGTCGACGAGCGTGCGCTCTGGCCTCGTCACGGGGAACCCCTCCTCGAAGGACACGTCCTCTCGCTCGACTCGTCTGACTGCGAACGTGGCGCTCGACGCATTCGACCTCATGCGGCGCGGGGAAGCCAACCGGTACGGCGACGCATAGAAGTCTCCCAGCCCGAGCACCGACGCGGCCGTACGGCCGCAGGCCACGATGCCATCCCATCCCTCCCAGCTCGCCCTCTCGTGAAAAAAGAGGGCCGGGCGGGTGAGCTTCCAGACAGCTATGAGCTCGTCGTATTCGGTCGGCGGCACGCCCGCCATGCGATACGCACCATGCGCGACGCGGACGAGCCTACCCGATGCACATGCCTTCGCCAACGCGTCCCGGGAGACGCCGAGACGGAACGCCTGGGCGGTGGTGAACACCCTCTCGGATGCTGACAGCTCGTTGATGAGTCCTATGTTGTCTTTTCGTGTCATGGCACAATTGTATCGCATTTCAATACAATTGTGCCAAACTAGCCCTTAGAAGCTTGCTGTGCGCGATTCTAAGAACTCCGGCGTTCGGGGCAGAGGGAAGCCGACGAGGCTCCGATACGCCCGAGCGTTTGGGAGACGCGAGCGTTTGGCGAACGTTCGCCGATTCGCAGCCCATACGCCAGCAGTATCGTCTTAGGCGTGCGAAACAAGACCCGCGTGGTCGTCGGCACGGACCACCGAGCCGAGCCGAAACGCCTCGACCTCACGAGGAGGCAGGTCTACGAGGGCACCCGGCCCAGCATCGCCCTGCGCGGCATCCGCGCTATCGATCACCCGTCAGGTCGCCTGGTCGTTTTCGAGATACCCCCAGCACCGCAGGGGATGCCCATCTCGTGGAAGGGTCACTTCTATTCCCGTGCCGGAGAGAACCTCATGCCCCTCTCCATGGACAAGCTCGACGCCATCAGAGCCGAGGAGTCGCTCTTCGACTGGACCGCACAGGCGGTAGCCGACGCCGAGGTCTCCGACCTCTCATCCGACGCCCTGTTCGAGGCGAGAAGAGCCTTCAACAAGGGCTGCAATCCTGCTCCTGGGCAAGCCCGAGTCAACCTTCCTGCTCAACCCGCACCCCGCCGAGATCACGTGGCGCCTCACGGGGGAGGAGCGCGCCTACGAGCACTTCACCATCCCCTTCGTGCTCAGCACGACGCGGCTCTACGCGAAGATTCGCAACTACAAGCTGCATCTCCTCGCTCCGGGGGAGCTAATCCAAAGGGAGGTCGAGAAGTACGAGCAGGGCACGGTGCTCGAGGCCATCCACAACTGTGTGGCCCACCAGGACTACAACCAGCATGCCCGCATAGCCGTGTACGAACATGCCGACCGCCTCGAGTTCGTCAGCCAGGGCTCCTTCTTCGAGGGAGAGCCCGACGAATACGCCATAGACCCACACATGCCCCGAAGGTACCGCAACACAAC
>CACXZL010000186.1 GCA_902772085.1 uncultured Coriobacteriaceae bacterium
TCCAGAAATTCTTCTTCTCTTGGACGGTTTCATCGTCAGATAGAGGCGTGTTGTGCGTCTCGGTTTCCTTGTTTTCGTCGGTGTATTCCATGCACCCCTTCTTTCGTGATGCAACTTACAGGTAGGCCTGTACGTCGAGTACAATGCATCTGAGTTAAGCTCTTGCAGGGGTATGGTACCCCCCACGGTCGGCTTACATGCATGAGAGAGAGGCGCTTCATGACAATCATACGGTTCGATGACATAGCTGACCCCCGCTTGAACGATTATACAAGCCTTACGAACCATCAGCTCAGAAATACCTTGGATCCGGCGCGTGGCCTGGTGATCGTGGAGTCGGAGATTGCCATACGTACCGCCCTCTCTCAAGGAGTGGAACCCATCTCGTTTTTGCTTGATGAACGCAAGGTCAGAGCGATGAGCGACGTCTTGGAGGAATTGCCGCATGACGTGCCCGTGTTTGTGCTCCCGCCAGAGCAAGCGGAACGATTGACGGGCTACAGGGTCACACGTGGTGCATTGAGCGCGATGCGACGTGGTCCGTCTCGGTCGCTTGACGAGCTGCTAGACGAGGCACGACGGGTCGTCATACTTGAGGGGATTACCGACACCTCAAATGTCGGTGCGGTATTTCGCAACGCGGCGGCGCTCGGCGCCGATGCCGTCATCGTCGCTCCGAGTTGTGCTGACCCCTTGGCGCGTCGATCTGTACGGGTTTCGATGGGAAACGTGTTTTGCGTACCGTGGACAAGGGCGGAAACGCCATGGCCACGCATTGCCTTGGAGGAGCTTCGGAAGAGAGACTTCACATGCCTGGCACTTGCTCTGTGCGAAAACGCATGTGATATACGGAGTGCGCGTCAGGGGCTCGGTGAGGATGCACGCATTGCCTTGTTCTTTGGAGCTGAGGGGACGGGTTTGAGCAAGAAGACGCTTGATGGCTGCGACCGAGCGGTGATCATCCCCATGCACCACGGTGTCGATTCGCTCAACGTCGCGGCTTCCACCGCCGTTGCCATGTGGGAGCTCTTCTAGTCAGGACGCCGCCCATTCGCGCGCACCATAAGGCCATCGCCTGCCCCGAAAGAAGCGTCATATCCTTTCGGGGGCAATGGACAAGCGCCGTGCTCAGACAGTCCTCGTTATGCGGAACTACATCGAGGCTGCTTCCCACGGCGCCTTGCGGGTTTGGCGCTTCTTTCGCTGCGCACTCGACGCGTACTTAGCGGCGCTTTTTCTGCTTGCCCTTCTTCTTCGGTCGTCCTTTGCGCTGCGTATGGGCACCAGAGGGATTGCTTGCCGCGCTCAGACGTGCGATCTTGTCGGCTTCGACGGGATCCATGCCCATGTTTTTCATCATGTCTCCCATCGAGCGACCCATCTGGCGAGCATTGCCACCCCGAGCGATGGAGCGCAGAGAACCCATCATCTTGTCCATCTGCTCCCACTGCTTGATGAGGACATTCACCTCTTGAACGGTATGACCCGAACCCTGAGCGATACGCTTGCGGCGCTGCCCGTTTATGATGCGAGGCTTGGCGCGTTCTTCCTTGGTCATGGAACGAATCATCGCCTCTACGGGTATCAGCTGCTCATCGCTCACATTTGCACCGCTCTGGCTGATGGCCCTGTCGACGCCAGGAATCATGCTCGCTATCTTGCGCATTCCGCCCATCTTGCGAACCTGCTGTAGCTGCGAGAGCATGTCGTCCATCGTGAAGCCTTCCATGAGCATACGCTCGGCATCGGCGATGCTCTGCTCATCAGAGAGCTTCTCGGCTTCCTCGATGATGCTGATGACGTCACCCATTCCCAAGATGCGCCTGGCCATACGATCAGGATGGAAAACCTCGAGGGAGTCGGGCTTCTCGCCTTGGCTCACAAACATGATGGGCTTGCCCGTCACCTCGCGCACCGAGAGGGCACCGCCGCCACGGGCATCGCCATCGAGCTTGGACATGATGACGCCATCGAAGTCCATGCGAGCGTTGAACTCGTTCACGACGTTCACGATGTCCTGACCGGTCATGGCATCGACCACCATGAGAATCTGATCCGGCTTCACGGCATCGCGAATGTCTACGGCCTCTTGCATCATTTCTTCGTCGATCTGCAGACGACCTGCGGTATCCACGATCACGAGATCGCAATCACGGTCCGCCGCCACTTGCTGGCATGCGTTACGCGCGATGACAACGGCATCTTTGCCGTCGCCGCGATACACGGGTACGCCGATCTCGTCACCAAGGGTCTGCAGCTGGTCTGCAGCTGCCGGACGATGCACGTCGCAGGCGGCGAGCAGGGGCTTTCTGCCTTTGCCCTTGAGCAGATACGCCAGCTTTGCCGCCGCCGTGGTCTTGCCCGAGCCCTGCAAACCCACCATCATGATGACGTTTGGCTTACGAGTCTCCGGAAGCTGCAACTCGACATCGGAAGAGCCGAGGAGCTTGACGAGCTCGTCAAGTACAATGCGTACGACGTTTTGCGTGGGGTTGAGCGACGAGAGCACTTCTGCCTCGAGGCACTGCTCACGACAACGGGAAACGAAGGCACGTACAACCTTGAAGTTCACGTCAGCCTCGAGCAATGCGAGACGAATCTCGCGCATCGCCACATTGATGTCATCCTCGGTCAGACGTCCCTTACCACGTAGTTTGTCAAACGTGTCTTGGAGACGGTCGGAGAGACTGCCAAATACAGCCATGGGTTATCTCCCTTCTTCAGCGCCCACGAGCGCGCGGGCAAAGTCCTTAGCGTTAAACCTCTGCAAGTCCTCAATGGCTTCACCAACGCCTATGCGCAGGATGGGCAACTTCAGCTCATGTGAAATAGCGACCGCTATGCCACCCTTTGCCGTACCGTCAAGCTTGGTAACGATGACGCCATCAAGGTCAAGCGCCTCGTTGAACTCCTTCGCCTGCGAAAGGCCGTTTTGCCCAGTAGTGGCATCTATCACGAGAATGACTTTCACCGGCATGTGTGAACGTTTGCGCGTCACACGCACGACCTTCCCCAACTCACTCATAAGGTCGGCGGACGTGTGCAGTCGCCCCGCCGTGTCGATCAGTACCAGTTGCGCACCGGTCTCCTCCGCACGCTCGAGAACCTCAAAGCACACGCTGGCAGGATCTGAGCCGCGCTTACGCGTGACCATCTCGATACCGGAGCGCTCCGCCCATATCTCAAGCTGCTCTATGGCAGCCGCACGGAAGGTATCGGCACCACCGATAAGACACTTCGTGCCTTGATCGTGAGCGACCTTCGCGAGCTTTCCCACGGTCGTAGTCTTTCCCGCTCCATTGATGCCCACAAAGAGCACGCACGAGGGCAGGTAATCAAATGGATCCCACATACGGGGAGCGAACTCTCCCGCTATACGGACTGCCAATGCCTCGCGTATCTGATTCGCTCGCGTGAGATTCTCACGCGCAGCCTGTTCACGAAGGTCGTCCGTAACGGAAAACGCGACCTCCGCTCCCATGTCTGCCATGACGAGCGTATCCTCGAGGTCTTCCCAAAAGGCATCGTCGACTTCACCGCCCAGATAGAAGATCTCGTTCATCGTCTCACGCGAACGCGAGAGTCCCTCTTTGAGTCGATCAAACAAAGCCATTAGCCTTCCACCATCCTTCCCATATGATCAAGGCGTTGAGACACCACGTGGCTCACGCCATCTGCCTGCATCGACACGCCATAAAGCACGTCGGCGTTTTCCATGGTCCTTCGCTGGTGCGAAATCACGATGAGCTGAGTAGTCTTGCGCAACTCGTCCATAGCGTCAAGCAGCTTGCCGAGGTTCGCGTCATCCAGCGCTGCCTCGACCTCGTCAAACACGTAAAACGGCACCGTACGCGTACGATACACCGCAAAGAGCAGGGCGAGTGCCGTGAGGCTCTTCTCTCCGCCGCTCATGAGCATCATCTTTTGAATCTTTTTGCCGCGAGGCTGAGCCACCACCTCTATGCCCGTATCGAAGAGGTGATCGGGATCGGTCATCTCCAGATGAGCGTTGCCCCCCGGAAACAGCAGCGCGAAGATTTCAGAGAAGTTTGCGTTCACCTGCTCGAATATGACCAAGAACTGCCTGCGCATCTTGCGCTCGATAGCCGCGGTGATCTTTGAAAGGGACTTGGCGGCACTCTCCAGATCGCCCACTTGCTCGGAGATGTAGTCTGCACGAGCCTTGAGCTGCGCATACTCGTCCATGGCCACTTCGTTTACGGGACCAATTGCCGACAAGCGCTTACTCAAGTCTTCTTTAAGCGCCTCGGCGGCCTCGCGATCCTCGGGCACAGGCATGGAAAGAGCTTGAACGAGATCCTCGCCCATCGCCTCGATCGCAGAGACCGCCGTCTCAACTTGGACTTCGACCTTGCCCAGATCGACCTTGAGCGCATTCACCTCGCTCTGAGCCTTTTCGAGCGTATCTCGAGCGGTCGTCACCGATGAGCGCGCATCGCCAATGGTCTTCTTTAGCGATTCGGAATCGGCTTCGGCAAGCGACGCCCTGTCCTCGAGTCTTGACTGCCAGGACCTGGCTCGTTCCCGTACCGATTGATAGAACGCACGCAATGGAGCCACGCGACGGGACTTTGCCTGCAGGTCGCTCACGTCTCTTCGAGCTGAATCCACCGATTGCGTGAGTCTCTTTTTCCTCGCCGAAAGCTCGTCTTCACGCATGATGAGGTTGTTTTTGCGTTCTTGAACCGTAGCGAGGTGCAGCCGCGCATCAGAAACCCTTCGATCGGCTTCAGACTCCGCGCGAGACGCTTCAGAGCGCTCGTCAGAGAGAGTCTCTACTAGTTCAGACAACTCCATTGCACGCGCGCTT
>CACXZL010000187.1 GCA_902772085.1 uncultured Coriobacteriaceae bacterium
CAGTTCTCCATCCACTCGTTCATCGGACGCGGCATCGGCGTCTTCTTGGGAATCTCCCAACCGGGCTACAGCAGACCGAACGCCTCGCGGACCAGGTACTTGTTTTCCCCTCGACGAATCCTCTCGAGGTCAATGGGGCTGCCGAGCCACGTGTACACGTACGGGGTCTCGAGCTCCATCCCAGCCGTCCCGCATGCATTCGAATAACTGCCCATGGCCTCCTTGAGGAAGAAGCCCCTGCAGAACTCGTGGGTGTCGAACGTTCCGTCTTCGCGAGCGTACGTACGGTACGGACCCATGACGTAGCGCGGGTCTTTGAGCACGTGATGCGGCTGCACATAGTTGTATCGGTCGATGAACTCCCCCATCGTCCGTTCCTTCGAGAGGAGGTCGCTGAGGCCGCCGTAGTTCAAGTCCGCACTCTCACCAAAGACGAAAAGGTCTCTGCCATCTTCCTTTGCCCTGAGGGCCGCCTTGTAGATCTGCACCTCTATGGAGTGCATCGGGCTGCGCTTATGCTTCATGAGGACGGGAGCGAACTCCTCGAAGTCCTCCCAGTAGACCTCGACGATCCTGTGCTCCAGGCCACATTCCCTCGCATACGTTGCCGCCCGCTGAGACTCATCCGTCACCTGCTTGCCTGGCACCACGCACTTGAACGTATACGCGATCGTGTCTTTTGGCATGAGTTTGGCAAGTATCGCGGAGTCTATGCCGCCCGACAACGCAAGCGCAGGCTTCTTTCCCGCGCATGCGATCTGTATCCTGGCGCGCAGAGCCTCTACGAGCTCCTCGGCACTTGTGACAGGGTTCAGCTCGCGCCGGTCGTCCCAAATCCGCGGTGCCAACCCATCAGCAAATCCACGGTTCGGGTCAGCTATGGTTCGAAACATGAGGAACGAACTCGCGCAGAAAGGTATGTCCTTCACAATCGATCGCTTCTCCGCATGAGACTCAGTCATATGCATCCTACCCCCTAAAAACAATGTTTTGCCGCGGTCTTATTTGCTATGCTTCGGCCAGCACGCTCATGATCGCCACGGCGATGATGAATACGAGCACGAGCCGCACTGGTTCAAACGTCAGCACGGGCACACCGGCGGGCACCAGGTCCATGAGAGCGTAACCGGCGTTGATCGAGGGATGGTTGGTGCACATATAGGCCACCGACGTCACGCCGATGCCTATCAGCCAGGCTTTTATGTACTTGAAACCATGCAACCGATCGAACATGCGGGCAACCAGCAGCATCCATATGCAACCGGCCACACTGCAAGTGAACGTCACGGGTACGATTCCCCAGAGCATCCTGCGCATGTTTACCGTGCCGTTGAAGTTCAGGAGGACGACGACCACGACGATCGGCACGACGATCATGGCTATCGTCGCAAGAATGCGATGGGGTTGCATGGCAGCTTCGATGCGATCCAGCACGCTATGTCGCTCGAGCAGAACGCCCAAATGCAAAAACATCACGAAGGTCATTGAGTGAGCGATTCCCCACGGCACCTCTAGCCGCGTCACAAAGCAGAAGAGAATCGCACTGAAACCTACCGCAAGCACAGCCGCCGTCAGGGTCTTCTCCGTCTTGCAGACGTTGTCGAGCGCGCAATACATGACGCTGCTCAGAAGCATGACCGGCAAAAACCAAAGGGTGCTCTCCCCCACTGGTCCGCGCGTGGGAAAAATCAGGAGCGTCTTCAGACCTTTGATCAATATCGCCGTATCAGGTAGAGCGGTAATGGTCGCAACCGCTAGATACAAAATGCCAAACACGAAATACGGCACCATCATAACGGGAAGTCTCCGCAAGAAAAGTTCCTTCGGAGTCCTGCCGGACTTATACAAGATGCCGGTCACCACGAAGAACGCGGGAAGCAGAGCCGCGGCGTATCTGTTGAGCGTCGCATCCGCAAAATGCATGTGCACCAGCACGACGTTCAACATGCCATAACCCTTTAGTATATCTAAGTCCGTTCGTCTCGCCATGCGATGTATCCTTCCTCTCCACTCTTCATCTGAAGGTCCGTGCCATCAGGCACGGTTCAGACTACTTCTTTCGTTTCTTGCCGCCCTCTCTCAGCTGTTTCCAGAGAGACAGCAACATGCTTCTTTTCATCCATACCGCCACGAGAATGGCTATGCAAAAGACATACCTGACGATGGGCAACGGGTAGAGGACGGTAAGGATGCCCGCGATAATCCCAAACCCCGCCAAGATGCCGATCAAAACCTTTGGATCGTATACGCGAACGCCGTCCATCTCCTCGCGCTGCACTTTCCTCATGAAGAAGTAATGCATGCTCACGTAGACCATATAGCCCACGAGCGTAGTCCACGCGGCGACCTGATAGCCAAAGATAGGAATGAAGATCCAATTCAGCCCTATGTTGAGGAAGGCACCGACCAAGGATGCCAGCATCACCAGATTGGTGCGCTCATAATAAAACTCGAAGTCCGCAAACAGCGCATACATGAACGTCACCACCACGCTTCCAGCCAGCGGCGGTACGAGCCACATGCCCTCATGGTAGGCTTCGGGTGCAAAGAACGTTATCACTTCTGGCGCCAGTGCGACCACAAAGAGATTGGCGGTGGCGACGGTGCCTACCGCCAGATAGGATACACGGGCAAGGTCGCGAATCCTTCCCGCCTTGATCTGCTGGTATATCCACGGATTGAGCGTGTTGAGCAGGGACTGGTTCACGATGGTCATGATGAACGAAATCGAGTACGACAGCCCGTAGATACCCGCCGCCGATGCCGAGGCAAGATTGCGTATCATGATACGGTCCGAGGAAGCCAGGGCCGTCTGAGACAGGTAGTGAGGAACCAGCGGGAGGTTGAACTTGAGCGCACGCACCCAGTGCCTCTTCACATAGAACCTCTTGCCCCGCTTGAGGTACATGACCGAAAGCCAACCGAAGCACACGAGCTGCACGATGGCCATCGACACCACGCGCGCGCCGACTTTGTCCTCGGGGAAGGTCAATACCGCAGTCACGCCAGCTACCGGCTGGGCAACTGCCATGAAGAGGGTGAGCCCTACGAGCGCACGATACCGGTACACGATGCGCTGCCGCGTCTGCCAAAACCCAAAGAGGGCATGCGCCCACGTCACGGCAAAGACGCACATGGTCATCTTGGTAGACATCCCCGTGAGCGAATTCCACAGGCTGGTGTTTGAGAGGTATATCGCCATGCCTATGAGTTCGATGAGGGTCGTAAGACCTATGAGCGAAGACGTGTACTGGTCTTTGTTGTCGTCGTAGCGTACGAGGCCCTGCATGAAGACGCCCGCATACAAGCGAAGCGTCAGTATGATGCCGAGTAGCTCCTCCCAAGACGTGAAGTTGGAGTATTCGCCGTACTCTGCCGTCGTCAACAATCGTGCAAATATAGGCGTGACGATGACTGCTATACCGCGTTGCAGTATCCCACATACGAGAAACCATAGCGATGCCCTCAACTGCACGGGCAAGGCTTTATACTTACTGGAAATCGAACCAGGTAGAGACAACCCGCACCTCCTGCCACACTGGATAATGTTTCAGTTGAACCTCTGACACGTGTCCATAAAAAAGAGGACGGAGCAGGGACGGGTGTCTCCACCCGCTCTTGCTCGTCCCCTACGTTTATGCTCCTCTTACGGCCTTCAACGCCTTGGTGATCTGCGTAGAAGACACTCCCTTGGTATACGGGAAGTATACGATCCTGATGCCCGACGTAGCCGCATCCGCCTCGTACTCCCGCCACTTGTCGGTCCCGTACCAGTCGTCGCCCACAAAGAGCAGCTCTGCACCAAGCTCGCGACAGGCCTTGACCTTGTCCATGTCGTACTGGGGAACCGCCGCGTCCACATACTTGCAGCTTCGTACGATCTCGATGCGGTCTTCGAAGGGTATCATCGCATGCTTGCCCTTATAGGTTACGAGATCGTCCACCGTCACCCCTACGACCAGCTTGTCGCACATACCTTTGGCATTCTTCAGCAGGTTCAGGTGGCCGATGTGAAACAAGTCGAAGACGCCTGCTGTGTATCCAAAAACCATGAAGTACCTTCCAATCGTTTCCTTAGTTGCTCATACTGGTCGCCGAGGGCAAGATGTGCTGCTCAGTGAGCCAGTTCAGCAACCGTTCGCAGTTCTTTGCGTCTGGGTGTGCAAAGACCCTGGCCTTTATAGCCATTCTCTCCTCCTCGAAGGAATCCTTCCCTTCGAACGAATCCGCGATGAAGGACGTAAGCTCTTCCAGATTCTGGATCTTCTGGCCCGGCATCTCGCTGAACGGGTCGTCAAAGATGAAGCCGCGCGTATACTCCTCGATGTCTCCGACCATAAATCCTATGGGACGATTCACCAGCAGGTAATCATAAAACACCGATGAGTAGTCCGTAAGGAGCAGCGACGCGTTTTCCAAGAATTCATTCAGCTGAACACCCTTCTCCTGCAACTCGTCGTCGTTGAGGAACAGGATGTTTTGCAAGTTCATCTTTTCTATGTAGCTCATATCTTGCAGACGATGCGTCTTGATCACGAGAATCGCGTTTTGCTTCGCTACGAACGCATCGAGTTCCCTGAGCTCTTCCTCACTCGTTATGACGTTCAGTGCGTAGCGGTCGTCTGACTCCGGCGCGTCGATGTATCGGTCGCTCATCTTGAATGTCTCCATGGCCAAGATGAGCTTCTTGCCTGCATGCTGAGGATACATGACCTTGATGCAGTCCCTGTGGGTAAACATGAGATCAAGCCGTGGCATGCCGACCATGGGAAACCGCTCCGCACCCATCTCCCACGTCTCCATCCTGGGTTTGAGGGCGTGCTGTCCGCAACACAAAATGAAGTCGTAGTGCTTGCGAACGGTCCTGTTGATAAGCCGCTTGAGCTGCGACGCGGAATGCGTCGTGAGGATGAACGTCTGCTTGGGGTGCGGCCTTCTCTTCAAATGAGGCGCCGGACAGCCATGCGAGAAGATCACGGCCTTCGCAGTCGCAACCATATAGTCACGAATCAGACTCGGCGCCAAAGCATTCCTTTTCACAAACCGCACTCTACCCGCGCTGTGATACTTCTTGGGGTCTTCGACTATCCAGACGATGTCGTAGAGTTTGTCCAATCCCTTTTCTACGAGGTAGTCGCAAAAGACGCGGGGATTATCCCAGTAGTCAATGCTGCTTTGAAAGACGATTCGGTTGCTCTTCACCGGCAATGCCCAGCAGAGCTTCGTTGCGGCTAGGTCTATACGCGTCGCAAGACCCCGAAATACCGTTGAGATACTCTTCTTCTTCACGTTTCTCCCCATATCGCATGAATCGACGAATGCGATCCGTACTTTCCTACTTCGATCCTTTGGCCCCACGCTTGAGACGCAATGCCAGCAGCTTCCTGCGCACAAGTCGCCGCACTCTATCAAACGTATGTAACCCGGTGTATTTTTTCTCAATCTGAGAAAAACGCAGTTTGCGATAGTCCTGCCAGAATAAGTCGTATTCGAGAGGTTTGCCATACGGCTTCGTCAAGGCCGACTGCAGGGAATCGGTATGCGGGTCATACTCCACGCGCTTCAAATCGCCCTCTTTTACACAGGCGCGTACCAGCTCTTCGCCCTTCTGGGTATGTGCCAGCAGCATCGATACCCCGGCGCCTTCCGCATAGCCTTCGTCGAACTTCTGTATAGACCAGAAGTCTCCCATGGTGATGTCGCAATTCCTCATCACGGACGTGAACGGACAGGCAAAGCACGCCCTTGAGTTGCAAAGCTTGGAATAAAAC
>CACXZL010000188.1 GCA_902772085.1 uncultured Coriobacteriaceae bacterium
TAATGCCGTACTCATCGATGTGTGACAAGATCTCATGGGCGTGGAATCGGTCGAAGTCATAGGTAAACACGCAGGACTCCATGGTCCAAGCGCCATAGAACTTGCCCCACACCGCTTTGCCCCAGCCGGTATCTGCGATGGTAAAGTGGATGCCGCCATCACCCACCGTGTTGTGCCAGAGCTTTGCCGTCACGGTATGGGCAAGCGCGTAGGTATAGTCGTGCAGCACCATCTTGGGATTGCCCGAGGTTCCGCTCGAGAAGTACATGATCATGGGCTCGTCCACCGTTGTGGGGATGCGCCCCAAAAAATCGCTTGCTGCGCGTACACCAGAGTTGAAGTCTATCCACCCCTCGCGATTGCTCACGAGCTCGCAGATATGATCTGGACCACTCAAAGCCTTATGAGGCGCAGGATCAAAGCCCTCTTGATTCACAGCCAAGCCAGCGCCACCCGCCGCAACCAGAATCTTAATCTGCAAGTCGGGACACGTCGGCGCCACGGCATCGCACACATCCGCAATGTTTCCAGCGTCTGTGCAAATCACTGCCTTTATACCAGCAGAATCCAAGCGATACTTCAAATCGTGCTCGCGCAACATAAACGTTGCCGGTACCAGCAACGCACCGATTTTGTGCAACGCCACGGCCACGATCCAAAACTGATAATGACGACGCAAGATAACCAGTACCGCATCGCCCTTGCGTATACCCTGGGCAACCAAGAAGTTCGCGCATTTGTCGGACCAGTACTTTATATCGCCAAACGAGAAGCGGTGCTCCTCCCCTTCCGGGTTACACCACACCATAGCGGGACGATCTGGCTCAACCTCAGCAATGTTGTCTACCACGTCATAGGCCCAGTTGAAGGTATTGGGGTAATGCAGCGAGAGGTGCTCAACCTCTCCGTTACGGTCGCGGCTTTCGCTCAGGTAGTTCTCACTAAGATATCGCATGGTTATTTTCCTTTGCACAGAATTATTTATAAAGCATATGAGAGTCAAGCAAGGACTGAACAAAAGCATGCGCCACACGGCACATGCTCAGAGAATATCGATTTAACGGCATCGCCCACGAGAAAGGGTGCGATGCCTATATAATTGCTTGCTCTCTTGGGTCAAAGACCACGGCCAATATCTGTGCATCTTCGCCATCTATGGCTATCATGCCATGTCCCCTACCAGAATCATAGTAGATGGTATCTCCAGGCCCCACTTCTTCAAAGCGATCGCCCTCAAACCTAAAGCGCAAACGTCCCTTGAGCACAAAGTCCATCTCTTGGCCCTCATGGTATGAGAGATGGATAGGCTCATGCTGACTTTCGGCCTGATACGGCACGTCGACCAAGAACGTCTCGCCAAGGCGATTCTTGAAATGAGGTGCTTTATGCAAGTAGTGGAAATCAGTGTGACGCTCAAGCGGAAGACCTTCTCCACGCCTCACGATCTCATAGCGCGTAAGACGGGGACTTTCGCCCGTAAGAAGCTCTACGACGTCTACCCCGAGCTTCTTCGCGCACTTATATACAAATGTAAAGGTAAGGTCCATGTCGCCACTCTCACGGGCAGCGTACTCCTCCTCAGAACGACCTGTGGCTTCTGCCATCTCGGCAATGGTAAAGTCGTTGTCCTCACGCAAAGAACGAATGCGATTTGCCACGTCTCGGCGATTGTCTACGTCAACGAATTCCATAATGCCCACCTTTCACGATTGCAATAACTCTAGCACAATCAAGCCTCGCCTTTCCCCATTTTTCCAATTGGAAATGTGTTCTGTCAAAAGGGGTTAAACCCCTTTTTACATTAGAGCTTGATCTCATGCGCCCACAGGCACAAAGAAGCGGGCGGCCGCCCCGCGCTTGCGCAGGACGGTCGCCCGCCTCCTTTCTCCGCCCGGACCAGCCGCGCCCCTACACCTCGGCCTCGGGCGTGGTGATGTCGGTCTGCATGGTGCACGACTCCGCGATTACGTCGCCTGCGTCCAGCTCAATGACGTCCACGACGGGATCATCGAATCTCTCCATGTTCCTCGGTCCTTTCTCTCCGGCCCTCTATTGCCTGTAGCCTATCGTCTTCTGATAGTAATTGTAGAGGGAGCACATGGCGTCCCGTGCGCCATTGTGGCTGGCGTCGATCTCTATCCCGGCGTACGAGAGGGCGCTGAACTTCAGGACCTCCGTGCCGGCGACCTTGATCGTGATCGGGGATCCCAGCAGGTGCGCCGGGACACCGTCCACGCGCACGGACATGCGCCCGTCGGGGAGCAGCTCGACCTTCGGCGATCCACCCTCGAACTCCGCTGTTACCAAGTCGGCGTCGTCCAGCGAGAATGCCTCGCCCTCGGCGGGCCTGAGCAGCGCCTCGACCGAGGTGCCAGAGTCCAAGTGCAGGCGCAGGGATGCGGAACCGATTATTGTGCCCGCGAAGTTCTTCTCGAGCGCGAAGCCGCCAAGCCCGGACTTTATGGCAGCCAGGTCGCCGTCGTAGGACTCAGTGTAGTGCGTGCCCATCTCCGCGTAGTCCGATCCGATGGCCCAGCCGTTCGCCGCCGACAGGAAGGGCTGCGCGTAGTGGCCGTAGTCGGCTATCGACTTGGCGAGCGCCACCGCCTTGTCGCCGTACGTGTTGGGGTCGGTCACGATCCTGCCCACGTATTCCTCCACCGAATGCTCGGCGAGCTCGACCTTCTCTCCTTCCCCGTAGCAGTAGGTCGCGCGTATGGGGTCGGCCATCTGGATGGAGGTCGTGGGGCACGTGAAGCCGTACAGCGTGCCGTCCTCGTTCAGCTTGCCCGCGTCGAAGGGAACCGCGAAGAAGACCTGCTTTTCGCCGTTGCCCACCGTAAACTCCATGTGGCTTGCGTTCCGCGTTTCCTCGTCCAGCATGGACAGGTCCATGTAGTAGTTGGCGCCTATGGTGCCCGAGAGCGTGAGCGAGAGTCTCTTGAGGGAGGGAAGCGCCTTTGCGACGGCGACCTCCACGCAGGCCGGCTCGGAGTCGAGGTGGTTCTCGTCGCCCGCCACCTTGTACCACACGTGGTAGGTTCCGACGTTGGCGGCGACGGGGACGGATGTGTTGTATTGGTCGTCGGCGGGAGCCGTGGTCGAGTCCTCGCCGAGGGCGTAGTGCATCGTGCCGCCCACCAGCGTCGAGTCGTCCACGTTCACGAGCGGCTTCTCCGTATTGTCCTGGGTGCGGTTGTTTGCCGTGACGGTGGCGGCGACGGCGCCTGCCTTGTTGATCGTGACGGTCACGTCCTTGGTCGCCTGTGCGTGGGTCGCAGTTTCTGCTGCCGTCACAACGACGGTGGCCGTACCTGCCTTCTTGATCGTCAGCGCGCCTGTCTTGGCGTCCACGTCGATGTATTCCTCGCTGCCTTCCTTCACGGCGTAGCTGATCTCGCCACCGTCCGTCGCCGGTTCGGTCACGCTGGCACTGACGCTCTTGCCTGTGTCGCCGAAGGTGACGGTCACGTCGTCAGCGACGATGCTCTGCTGCTTCTTGGAGGTGAAACGAACTTCTGCCGACGCCGGAGTTCCATTGACCCCTGTGAAGGTAGCGGACAGATTGGTATTCCGCTGCTCCTTCTCGAGTTTCAGGGAACCGTCCTGCAGGTTCTTCTCGGCGAGCACGTTGCCCTCGCCGTCCAGCAGAACCGCGACGGGCGTATCAATCTCGGTCATCTGCATGGAGTTGTTGCGGATGTCGGCATGGACGGTGTAGCCGGTGGCCTCGCCCTGCTCGTTGGTGCTTACGTCGAGCGTCGTGTCCGCCGTGACCGTCTCGCCGTTGTTCTTGGTCAGCAGACCTCTGAACTTGAGGTAGCTGTCGTTGTTGTAGACGTTTGGCTCCTCCGTGTCCACAACCCATGCGTGGGCGTAGACCGTAAGACCTTCCTCGGGAATCTCGTCGCCGGTATAAAGCTGCGCGACGTCGATCGTCTGGACGGCGGCGTGGACGCCCTCGTCGATGTCGGCCAATGCGGCGTCGTCGGCGATCTCGATCTCGTCTCCGAGCCTGTTCCTGTGCATGGCGTCCTTGTATAGCGCCAGCTTTACGGTTTTGCCGCTGCCCGCGAGGGGGATGTCGGAGCCGTTGCTTAGAATTATCTGGACGTCGCGGGTCCCGTCACTTTCGCGCAGGAGATTCATGTCGGAGATGGCCACGTCCGGACGGTTCAGCGTCAGCGTGCCGCTGCCGAGCGTCGTGCCACCGCTTTCGACGCGGTAGTCCGCGTCCCGTATCTCGATCTCCGGGGTCTCGTAGCCCATGACCAGGGTGGTGGACTGGTTGGGGAGCAGGTTGAGGCCGGTGAACGACTTGCTCGACTCGCCGACGGTCGCCGTCATGTCGTTGATTACGGAGGTTCCCTTGTTCGTCACGGTGAGCTGCACCGGCAGGTCCGCGCCGGGCATCAGCTCGGAGACGTTCGCGTCCGCGGTCACGTCCGCTGCGGTGGTCGGGAAGGAGCCGGTCGCGAGCTTCATGTGAGAAACGGGGTCGACCTCAAGAACGTTCAGGCTGTTCTCATTCGGTTCGGCGGAGTTCTCTCCGGTCAGCTCTTCCGACACGGTCGACAGGTCTATCGTGTCGTAAACATCAATCCCATCGGCTGAGCTGTAGTCACTGCCAAGGACAATGGCGTGAACGGTTCCGTTTTCTTCGGTGTAGGCATCGAACTGGTCGATGGTAAAGTATTGATCCGTCTCCGCGATCTTGGTCGGCGCGGTGACGCCGATGGCGCCGTCCTGCTGGAAGA
>CACXZL010000189.1 GCA_902772085.1 uncultured Coriobacteriaceae bacterium
GCCGTGCCAGCCTTGCGGCAAAAGTCCCCCGAACTCAAGGGCGTGCGCAAGAGCCACGTGATATCGGAGATCATCACGCGCGAGACGGGACAGCACATCTCCCGCGCAAGCGTGGACCGTGCGCTTGCGGCAGGACGGCGCGCAAAAGAGGTCAACGAGCTCGCCGACTCCAAGGCCGAGGAGCTCGCTCCCGAATGGCGCGACGAGGTGAAGAGGCGCGAGGGATTCACGCCCGAAGCCGTCAAGGCCATCGCGCAGAAGAGCACCGACGACCAGCACACGCTGTGGGCCGACTACCAGCGCGATCAGATGACCCCCCGCCAGCTCACCAAGTCGCTCGAGCGCAAGGCTCCCAAGGGCGACCGCGACGCCGAGCAAGCGCTTGACCAAGTGATCAAGCTCCTGCGCGACGTGTCCAGCTGGAACGCCACCTACGGTGCCGCCATCGACTCCTACCGCCTCAACTACATTCGCGGACAGGTAGACAAACTCACCGCGCTGAGCGCAGGCTAGCGCCACGCCAGCACGAAACGAGATTCATCACACGCACGGCATGGCAGTCGCGCAGATGTCCGCAATCATGCAGATAATGAGCGGAGCGCTGGTATTGCTCGTTTGTGATGGCTTGCACAAGGCAGGACGCCTGCCGTATGCGTACGCTGCGAAGCGCAAGGCCATCACTGCCAAGATACCGCTGGCGTTGAGGCAAAAGCCGCGCCTTCATCACCCGGCGACTCTCCAGAAACGGGCGACATGCCGCGCGTGGCTCCTACCAGGAGATGATCTTGTTTAGCATATCGTGCTGCTCGCTCGCGGTGCGGCGCAGGTACATGCGCGTGGTCTCCACCGAGGAGTGGCCCATCAGGTCGGCGAGCAGCGCCATGTCGCCACCGGCCCCGAGGAACCGACGGGCGAAGAGCCGCCGGAACGCGTGCGGGTGCACGAGCCTCTCGTCGACTCCGCACTCGGCGGCGCGGATCTTGAGCTGATAGGCGAGCCCGCGCTTCGAGAGGGGCTTCCCGTAGCGGTTGAGGAAGAGCGGCCCGTCGGCGCGCCCCTCCCCCTCTATCCATTCCAACGCCGCAAGGGCGGTGCCGTCGGGAATGCACACGCGTCGAATCTTCCCCTTCGAGTTGATGTCGAGATAGCCGTCGCGCAAGTGGCGCACCTCCATCTGCAGCAGTTCGCTCACGCGGACGCCCGTCGTCGCCATGATGCGGATGGCGTGGTAGTCCCTGAGGTGGCCGTTGTCACGCAGGTGGTTCTCCAACCTCTGGAACGCGAGGTCGTCAATCGCGTTGTCTAGGAACGTGCGGTACTGCACCCTTACCGAACGGAGCTTGAGGTCGGACTTGCCGAGATATCCCAGGTAGCAGTTGATTGCCTGTATGCGCTGGTTCGCCGTGCTCGGCTTGAACGTGAGGATAAGCCAGTCGCGATACTGCCGCAGCGTCCCCGCCTCCACGGAAGCGTAAGTGCGCTCGAAGTACGCGGCTACCCACACGTACGACTCGATTGTACGGTCGGCGAACCCGAGCTGGCGCAGGTGCGCCTCATAGTCCCTCATCTTCTTTGTGATCTCCATTTTTGCCTCCTTTATTCCGCGTTTCTGGGGTGAAAACGACAATAGGAGACTGAAAGGGACGTGGCACCGCAACATCGTGAGCGGCGCAATCGCCATACACGTGCGCCTGTGCGGTATCATTATTTACTTTGTACCTGTTGGCGCTGGGCGAATACCCCAGAAGAGCATCATGCTTGTGAAAGAGGCTGACGAGAAGGTGTCCGTGACGTGGAACGACATCACGGACAAGGGCGACGACGAGGTCTACGACCCGCTGTTCGCCCGCAGAGGGCAGAGAGCAGCAACGACAAGGTGATATCCGAGGTCAGAAGGGACAGGCATCGCAGGACTCACCAACAGGATTCGGGACTGAGCCAGAAGAAATAGGGACACTCCTCAGGCGCATGTCGCATGAGGAGTGTCCCGCAAGACGTCATGCAGCGGCCGAGGCCTAGCAATTTGTCTTTCATAGTAGAGTCAAATGACCCATCTCAAGTGACGCGACTCTCGACATGGGAGATCGCGCGGAAGGGGCAGCCTTTCGTGCGCCTACGGCAAGCAAGTCGTTATATGCCGTGGGTTATACTTAGCTCCTGGAAAGCCCGAGCGAGGCAGAGCACGGTAACGGTGTCCTCGCCACCGTCCACGTCACGGTACATCGCCGACTCTTGGCGAGGGGAATCAAGGCCAGCTCTCCGATTTCTTGGCCATCCCAAGATGAGCAGCGGGCTTAGCATACAGACCTGAAAGGGCCGCTTTAAACACTGACGGAAAGTGGTTTAGTTGGTATGACATGCATAATAATTGTCGCTGCCCTCTAGGTCATACGCTCGAGCTGCCCAGACGTTTTCAGCCGACGTTTATTTCCTTTCACCGAATATATATTGACGTATCACATATCGTCCTCCTCCCCGTACCTCGTCCTCACGCGCCTCTCCCCACCATCGACGGCACGGCACCCACAGCGCGGACGAGCAGACGCGCGATTTGCGGTGCATGGCGTGGTGGCACACGAGCTGGGCAGGCGCACGTAATCGAACTGAAGGTCTGGCGGGGCAAGCGTGTGCCAACAAGGGCAGGGCGCAATTGGAGGGCTACCTGGACTACTTCGAACTGGACATTGTGCACCTTCCGAGCTTCGACTTCCAGCGCGACAAGGGGTCTGGTGTCGAGTGCGTGCTGCTCGGCGACCTCGTGCTCCTCGAGGACACAGTGAAGGGTGAGACGCATCGCCCTTGCGTGCCAAACCCTTCAGCACGAAAGCCCACCGCGCGCTATCTTTTGCAGTTAGCATCGCCATGCACAGGGGCAAGAAGCCACGAGCTGCTCGATCACACCCAGTCAAATCGAGATGATGCCAAAGGAGGGGTTCACGAGCACCGAGGAGTCGCTCTCAAGGCAACCTCGTTAGACAATCCTCAATGCACTCCCCTCTTTTTGCAAGGAGACAACAACGCGTTTACGGAAATAGCATACGCGTTTTTTGCTCGGCAATTCGCCGAAGTCGTCTGGGTCGCCTTTGAGAAGTGCGTGAACAGGCGTCGTTTGACGCGCTCGCATCGACCGCGGCCGTATCGCCAACAAGGGCTTGGTGCAGGAGGGGCCGACACGTTATCTTTGGCTAGGGTGAGGATTCATTTGACGGCGATTATCATATTTATTTGCTGTTGTCAATGCTGTTGTCAAGTCCTACAAGAATAAACTACTGTCTCACGATGAGACAGCACGGCTTATCACGAGCACGCCAAGGTGTCGGCTCGTCTGCCAACTTCTCGTTCGACAAGGCAATTCCGCCGGATAGTCATTTTCAAAGTTCACGAAACAAGGACGAGCAGTTGGATCGTGGCCGATTCGCAATTCGCAACGAAGCACCAACCTATAAGGGCGCTTATGGGAAGGGTGAAGCGACGATGCTGGCGCGTGTCTCCGACGGAGAAGGCGCCGCCGCGCAAGAATACAGCAACTTAGCGGGGACCGACGGCCCGCCCTCCCGGGAGACCCCCCGGGAGGGCGGGCCTTTTTATTTTTTAGCGCGCGGCAACACGGTCGGCGCGGGAGGCGGCATCGGCCGCGTCGGTGGGGGCCGGTGGCGCACCGCCAGGAGGGAGCGTATGGGAATGGGAATGCTAGACGACCCCAGGTTCCACGGGTTGGAGCCGTTCGAGGAGAAGATATGGCTCTCCAGCCCCACCATGCACGGGGACGAGCGGAGATGGGTCGACGAGGCCATACAGACCAACTGGGTCTCCACCGTCGGCGAGAACATAGACGCCATCGAGCGCGAGGTGGCGGGGCTCGCGGGGGTGCGCCACGCCGTGGCCCTCTCCTGCGGCACGGCTGCCATCCACCTGGCGGTCAGGCTCGCCGGCGAGAGGCTCTACGGCCAGGCGCGGCCCAACGAGGGGACGCTCGCGGGGCGCAAGGTGCTCTGCTCCGACGTCACCTTCGACGCGAGCGTGAACCCGGTCGCCTACGAGGGCGGCGAGGCGGTCTTCGTGGACAGCGAGCGGGAGACATGGAACATGGACCCAGAGGCGCTCGAGAGGGCGTTCGAGATGTATCCCGACGCGAGGGTCGTGGTCGTCGCCCACCTCTACGGCACGCCGGCGAGGATGGCGGAGATAAGGGCGGTCTGCGACGCCCACGGCGCGCTGATCGTCGAGGACGCCGCCGAGTCGCTCGGCGCGACCTACAAGGGGGCCCAGACGGGATCGCTCGGCGACTACGGCGCGATATCCTTCAACGGGAACAAGATCATAACAGGAAGCTCCGGCGGCATGCTCCTCACGGACAGCCGAGAGGACGCCGAGAAGGCCCGCAAGTGGTCCACCCAGTCCCGCGAGGCCGCCCCCTGGTACCAGCACGAGGAGCTGGGCTACAACTACCGCATGTCGAACATAATCGCCGGCGTGGTGCGCGGCCAGCTGCCATACCTACAGGAGCACGTGGCGCAGAAGCGCGCCGTCCACGAGCGCTACCGCGAGGGCCTCGCCGGCCTGCCCGTGAGCGTGAACCCCTTCGACGCCGAGGCCTCGGAGCCCAACTTCTGGCTCTCCTGCATGCTGATCGACGAGGCCGCCATGGCGCCGTCCGTGCGCGGCGAGCGCGACTACCTCTACAGGAGCGAGCACGGCAAGAGCTCGCCGCAGGAGGTGCTCGACGCACTCG
>CACXZL010000190.1 GCA_902772085.1 uncultured Coriobacteriaceae bacterium
GATGTGGTGGAGCGACACGGGCTCTCTCGCTACAACGTGGCAAACGCTCTTGTGCGTAGGGCGATGGCGTGCAACGCCATGCCGTTTTCGCTGCGAAAAGCCGAAGCAGACATGCGCTCCTTGGGTATCAAGACAAGTCGTGCGACCCTTGCCGATATTTTGGGGTATTTCGAGGATGCGTACCTGCTCTTTACGGTCAACCAATTCTCGTATGCCCTCTCGGAACGTACGACCGCCGTACCGAAGGTGTATGCGGTGGATGCGGGCCTCGCACTTGCCAACGCCAAGGCAAATACAAACAACCTCGGGCAGAGGTTGGAAGACGCTGTGTACTTGGAGCTGCGCTGCAGGTGTAGCTGGCTACGTAGAGAGTCTATCTGCTCGTACCAAACGAGAGGGCACGGCTATGAGGTAGACTTCGTCGTCGGAGATGTGCTCGAGCGGGAACCCTACGAGTTCGTGCAGGTGAGCGCGGACGTGTCGGACGAGGCGACCCTTGAGCGTGAGCTGCGGGCTCTATGGGAGGCGATGGGCGAGTCCGGTGTGTCCGAAAGTGCTCTCGTGGTGTTGGAGGGTGCAGAACGCAGCTACGAGCGGCAAGGTATGACCGTGCGACAGGTTCCCGCGTGGCGTTGGTTCACGGAGGCCTCGCGTGAACGGATCGGCTATGAGTAGCGCGTGTTCGCGTGGCGTATTGGGAAGTGCGTAAGGTGGGTCGTTCTCGACATAATTTCCAAGCCCGAAAACTCAAACCCGAGGGTCGTTTTCGAAGTGGGCGGGCACAAAAATTAAGCCCCTTCCAGGGTGGTCATCTCGAGTGTGAAATCGTCAGGCATCTGGGAAGGGTGGCCCGATCGAGGCCTCGCTGCAGCGTCTCCGCCGACGCTCACGGTACGGCAAATCTCCCGAATGTTGCACTTGGTGGTGCACCTCTGGTTGGAATATGCGCTCGCATGCCCGACCGGACCGGAGCTTGCATCGTGTCGATGTTGGTTGGTTTATTTGAAGCGTCGGGCGCTTGGCTTAAGTATATTGAATAGATAAAGAGCCCGAGTATATATGCTAGACTGTTTCGCAAGCTGTTCATATGAAAAGGTGCCGAGTGGCGCCATGCAGACCGGCGAGGCAACCATCGACGGTATACCATCTGCATTCACCGCAAGCGGCATGCTGATAATCGAGTGAACTCGCACACAAAGAGATGAGGCACAGAAAATGTATAGCCACAGACCTCGGAACGAGCATAATATCGCGATATCGGTCATTCGACTCATCGCCATCGCTGCTGTCACGATCGTCTTGGCTGGTCAGCGTTATGCGCTTGCGGAAATCGATGTGGCGACAGACGCGCCACACGCTCAGGATACCGTGCTCATCGGCATTTCAGCGGGCACCGACGTAGAGGAGGCCCTCTCGACCTTGCGGAAGGAAGGGCTCTCCTCGGTGGATGTGGAGAGCTCCGAGCTCCTCGCAGACGGTGTCCTCTCGATACCGCTTGCAAAAGGCGCATCCGTCGAGGACGCCCTCGCAGAGCTCGGGCCTTCTGACGCCGTTGAGTCTGCGCAACCCGACTATCTCTACCAGGTGATGGGTGATGGCGGGAAATCCCTGGTTGATATCTTATTCGCCGCAAACAATGCAAATCTGCTTGCAAACGATCCGCTGTTCCAAAACCAGTGGGGTCTTCAAAGTATAAACGCTCCAGCAGCTTGGTCGCTCATGCTTGAGCGTGGCGTCAGCGCGAAGGTCGGGGTGGCCGTGATGGACTCCGGCTTTGCGGTCGATCACGAAGACCTTGCGGACAGCATTCCCGACGGCGCCCCCTACAACGCCTACTATGCCTCGCGGGGCAGGGAGGGTGACGAACTCCGTGACGTGGCGCCGGGCCCAGCGTCGACCGCGCACGGCACTCACGTTGCCGGCATCGTCGCCGCTACGGGCGACAACGGTCGCGGCGTGTGCGGCGTTTCACGCTCGGCGCAGATCGTACCCATCCGGGTGTACAACTACGAGACGGGGAGCGATGCAGGCGCGACGACGTCGGCGCTGGTCAAAGCGTATGACTACGTGATTGAAAACAAAGACAAGCTCGGCATCCGCGTGGTGTGCATGAGCTTAGGGGTCGCCTATTCCGCGCCGTTTTCTCCAGACGACCTGTTGCTCTCAAAGATAGACGAGGCGTTTGCAGAGGGCATCGTCACCGTCGCCGCCGCTGGCAACAATGCCTATGAGAAGCCATACGACTGCTATCCGGGCGACTACGAGACGGTGGTGAGCGCGATCAACTTGCAGACGGCTTCTTCGATAGGCCAGACTGGTTCCCTCGCCTTTGAGGACGCCAAGGACGTGAGCCGCGCCGCCAGCTCAAACCGCAACGCCCCCGGAGAGACCGACAAGAACATCTCGGCACCGGGTACGAGGGTTCTCAGCACGTCTACGTCTGAATCGTATGGCTTTGGGTCGTACCAGTACCTCAGCGGTACCTCCATGGCGTGCCCGCATGTGGCTGGTGTGTTGGCGCTCATGTTTGCCGTGTCACCGGGTCTTGCCGCCCAAGAAGCGGTGGACGTGCTGTATTCCTCAGCGAGGGACATCGGTGCCGAGGGCTGGGACGAGGAATACGGCTACGGCGAGGTGGATGCGTACGGAGCGATCAAGGCGTTGCTGGATGGCAGGGACGAGTCGGAAGAAGTCTGCGACGGCTGGAAGGACTTGGGGAACGGCGAAAAGGGATACGTGCGCGAAGGTTCCCTCGTAACGGGATGGATGGACTTGGGTGATGCCAAGTATTGGTTTGGCTCAGATGGCGTGATGGCTACGGGCTGGAGGGAAATGGAAGTGAACGGTGCCACCGTGCGCTACTATTTCCGTCCGAGCGGCAATCTCGCAAGGGGAGCGTGGGCCACCATAGATGGTAAGAACTATTACTTCCGTCCAAGTGGTAGCTTGGCGACCGGTTGGGCGACGATAGAGGACAAAGGAGTCGAGAAGAAATACTACTTTGACGATGCGGGCCAACTCGTGACCGGCTGGCAGGACATAGACAACGGCCAGGGCAAGGTCAACCACTACTACTTCCGCCCCTCCGGTTCCATGGCCACGGGCTGGGCCACCATAGACGGCCAGAAGTACTGGTTCCGCCCCTCCGGGAATATGGCGACCGGCTTTGCTGACGTGGATGACGCCTTCAAGCGCTACTTCGACGAGGAGGGACACATGGTGACTGGCTGGCAGCAGATAAACGGGAACACCTACTTCTTCCGTGCAAGCGGTGCGATGCAGACAGGCACCGCCTACATCGATGGCAAGACTTACGAGTTCGCCTCCAGCGGCACGCTGAAGAGCTGATCGTCTTAGCTCTTTTGTGTGCTGTCTGGTCTTGTTGACATGCGGAGTCTAAACAGTTCTCGATAGAAAAGAATATTTTTATATGAAATACCATTCGAAATAGCTTAAGCATACATTTATAATGTATTCAGGTTAGGTGCAGGATGCGGAATCCCTGCCGAGACGAATGGAGGATCTCATGAGAAGGGGCATTGCCAGCCTGGCGTCACGCGCCTTTGCCGTTGTTGTCGCCCTCGTATGTATGATGTGTATCTGCCTCGCGCCAGCTCGGGCAGAGGAGGTGCAGGACGTAGGCGAGGCGGTCGCATTGGAGAAATCCACCGCAATTGAGGTGCTGGAGTCGGAGGACGAGGAGCCGCTCTTGGAGGCGCAATCTACTGCCCAGAGTGGGTTGAGCAGCTCCCAAAAGCCCTCGATGGCGAGCCTCCGTGCACGATATGCCGCGCTCCCGGCGTATCCCACGGGAGACAGCCTGTGGTCCGTCCTTCCAAACGTGGGTTCCTACAAGGCGGGAACGTTGAGCTCAAATTCCCTGAAATATGCGAAGGCGTACCTGGGGCTTGTGCGCTACGCCGCAAATCTCGGTCAGATTGGCTTCGACACAAGCCTCAATGCGTCTGCGTCGCAAGGTGCGCTCATCTTGGCTCGTCTTGATTCGGGCCTCACCCACTACCCCTCTACGCCCTCGGGTGTGAGCGACGCACTCGCGCAGCCGGGCAAGGACGCGTGTGCCACGAGCAACATCTCCTCTTCACGGATTTCAAGCGGCTACGTCGATGTTTTGGGTAAGGCGATCCAAGGTCAGATGGACGACAAGAGCTTGGGAAACATGGCGACGTTAGGCCATCGGAGGTGGCTGCTGCATCCGTATACGACCACCATGGGCATCGGATCCGCGAGAGGCGAGAGCAATACGTACTATACCGCCATACGCGTGATGGGCGATGGCATCGGGGAAGACGCCTCTGTGGATTACGACTATGTGGCATGGCCGCCCTCCGGAGCCATGCTGAGCGAGCTCTTCCAAGTCGGCGTGCCCTGGTCAATCACCTTGAATCCAAATAAGTATGCGGCGCCTTCACTCAGCAACGTCACGGTGACGCTCACGCGAAAGGCGGACGGAAGGTCCTGGACGCTAAACAAGTCCGACAACACCGCGACGACCACAGGCACCACCTCCGGCTGGATCAACCTGCTGGTGATCATCGTGACCTGTATCCTGATGACCGTGATCGTGACCTTCGTGGAACTGGGCGAACGCAGGATTCCCCTGCAGATCGCCAAGCAGGTGAAGGGCCGCCGCGTCTACGGCGGACAGAACACCCACATGAGCCTGAAAGTGGTCTCTGTCGGCGTGCTTCCCCTGATCTTCGCCTA
>CACXZL010000191.1:0-4723 GCA_902772085.1 uncultured Coriobacteriaceae bacterium
GGCGTGTGCAAAGTCGGACACGTGACCGGCAGAATGGCGCCGTTTCTGTCCGCTTGTGCACACGTGGCGCCAGCGCGTGTGCGAAGTCGGACACGAGAAGGCCGATTCGGACGGTCCCGTGTCCGGAAAAGCACACGGGGCGCCAGCGCGCGTGCGAAGTCGGACACGAGATTGGCTGTAACGAGCCGCCCTTGTCCGCTTGTGCACACCGTCGAGTGCCCCGTGTGCACAAGCGGACACGACGACGGGCGAGGGGCCTGCGCGCCTCCGCGCGCGCGAGGGGCCAACGGCCGGCGGGCCCGCGTGGTAGGCCGAAACGATCTCTTCGAGCTGACAAGGGCTGCCCGCGCAGCCGCTTCTCTGCAAGGCTGACCCGGCGGGACGCTCCACAGATCGCTGGGCGGCATGCGCGGGCCTCCCGGGGCGAATCCGCGCCGCGCCCGGCGGAGGAGTGCTGGACGTTCTTTGAGGCGGGCACGGGACGAAGACGTGAGGGAGGGCGTGCGTTACGCCCAGTTATTCGTGAAGCGCCCACTAGTAATCAAGCGCCTTGTCGTCCCTTGCTGGATCCTCCTTCACATAATGCCTGCGGTTCATACGAGTTTACGCCCCGTGCAAATGATTGCAGGGATTTGCAGTGACAAGAGTGGCCAAACTCCTTTTGGCACTACACCCGGACCTGCTTCAATCTTGCCGTATTGGAACTTCGTGTTTCCTTCGCAAGCCGCCTCGGCACTGACCTATATAGCTGCATTATCTTATGCTCGTCGGCGTTTGATGCGTACTTGTTTACGTCATCCTCATAGACTTTGAGTATTTTTCTCTTGCGGTTGGAAAGCCTCTGTGAAGTCCAACGCATGCATGCGCACCTCGCGTTCGTACCACACGGGCACAGAGACTTCATCGGCGGGGCGTCGTCATCGCCCCTGTAGTGAATGCCCAGTTAGGATCCAGACGCAACCACGTCGTCATGACCGTCCATGGCCAAGAACTTAAGGGCGGCTCTCGCTTATTTGCAGCCTTCCACTCCAACAAGCGATCATAGAGCTTCCTACGTAGTCTCGAGCAATTCCCTTTGTTCGCATGGGCCTTTGGCCTCATATAATGCGTGTTTTGACGGTGAAAGTGTGTCAGTTCCTCCGTCCCCATGGCACGTCCCCATGGCACATGGCACACATCCCCATGGCACACCCCATGGCACCGTCCACTGACACCATGCCATCCCCTGTCAAAAGTGTGTCAGTTCCTCCGTCCCCCTGACATGCACACACGATGTCGCCTGTCACAGGAGGGCCGCGACGGATAGTAACAGGAAGGCAAGCATCCCCAACGACGACAGCGCTTCGCGAACGCCGATACCTCCGGGCAGGATGCGTCGCTCGCTCACGCCATAGGCAAAAAGCACCGACCCCAAAAGAGCAAGCACGCACAGCAGCGACACGTACGCCTCGAGCGCCAGCACGCTTGGCTCCAGAATCACGCTGGAGAGCAGAACGCGCCCTGTCCCAACACTCGGGACCGAGTTCGCCGCGCGCAGCAGCAACGCCGGAAGCACGACGGACGAGAGGAAGTTCATCGCCACATGCACTCCCACGGTATAGCGCAAACGCCCCGTTCGCAGATAGACATAGCCAAACACCAGGCCGAGCAGCGCACCGTAGCACAGCTGGTTTGCCGTACCGTGGAAGAGGCCAAACGCCAGAGCGGAAACCACGAGCGCCGCAGTCTCCCCAAAGGGCCGAAGCCGATTGATGAGGCATCGCCGAAACACGACCTCCTCCATCACGGGCGACGCCACCGTCGCAAACGCCAGTTGCAATCCCAGGTGGTCGGTGCCCGGCCCAGCCGCCTCGGGAACGAGGGTGAAGGGAAACGCGGCATCAAGCACCCATCGCAAGCCATAGCCCAAGATATTGCCAGTGTATGCCACAAAGAGGCATACGGGCAGAAGCGCCAGCGCCTCGCGCTTCTTGAGCGCATGCGAAGCCGGTCGCGCGTCGCCCCTTCCCGCGAGCAGTAGAAATGCCAGAGGGCCAAGCCCATAGATCGGCAGATACGTCGCCACGAGCGGAGGTGTCCAGAGCGAGAGGAGCCGCTGTCCTCCGTGCACGGCCACATACATGCCGACGAGCGCAAGGCCAAGTCTGCCATACGTACGCCGGGCGTCCGCCACATCACAGGAAATCGCCTCTTGTCGGGCAGGTCGGCCATGCTGGGGATGCAGCCACACGCCCGCGAGCCCCAGAAACGTCGCCCCAAAGAGCAGGTTCAGCACAGACGCCAGCACGAACCCCACGAGGTCACTCCCCGCCCCGATGCCATAGGTCAGCACCATGCCGTCAAAAATAAGGCCGACGTACAGGAGCAGCACCTTGGCGACTTGCTTGAGGTTCACGCCGATCGAAGGAGGAATGGAGACGTCGGCAAACACACCCGACGCAGAGGCAAAGAAGTCGGCAGACACCAGCGCGGGAAGGTACACCAAGCCTTCCAGCGGCATGAATCCCGCCACCGCGCTTCCAGCCACAAGCGGAATCGCCACATCCAACGCGCAGTTGCAAGACCCACCCGCCAAAGAAAAAAGCAGCTTGGTCCATATGGGTTCGGGCAGCAAAAGGAAGCTGTCCTTGCGCACGTCTTCCGTCACGGGTGAGATCACCGTACGAAAAAACACCATGGCCGCAAGGAGCAGAGCAGGAATGTACGGCAACGCCTCGTCCATAAAGTGCCTGGTAAACAAGCCCGCCGCAACGGCTGCAAAGAGATACGTCACCATGGTTTTTGTTACAAATCCAAAACGAGAGAAGCGCCATCGCTGGTGAAGCACCTTGAAGAAATACACGCTTGCGCCTCGACCATGGGTGAAACCAACCCCGTCCCTCTTGCCCCCACGCTGGCTGATCTCCAGAATGACCAAGGCCGCGTTGTCGCTCGCAAGCTCGTCTCGGAAGCGCGCCGACTCCTCGGTCCAGCTGAGCGTCTCCTCGTAGTAGTCGGCCTTTATATGGGCCGCCATCCAGACGAGCAGGACCAAAAGAAGAAGGTTCAGCGCCAGAAACCCCGCAGATGCGACCGTCGTTCCCTCGAAGGCACACACAACCATGCCCTTGATCCATCCCCATACCGGGACGGCCCTTGTCCATGGGGCGTTGAGCGCGAGATGCGCAGTGGCGAGCAGGTTACGCTCGGCACTCGCATCATACGCACGGTAGAAGAGCACGCCGCACACTCCGAGCGCACCGAGGATAAACCACCGCAGGATTAGAAGAAAAAAGCGGTGGCGACTCCCCAGCTCAAAGGCCAGCACTTTGAAAAGTGCCGAAAAGCCAAGCGTGAGGCACCAGGCAAGCGGAAAAGTCAGGGCGGCATACAGGCCGACCCCCCAACCTTCCATGATCGATGGGACTCGCAGCAGCATGAGCGGTGCAACCGCTATGGCCAGAGACAAGGTCGACGCCACGCGAAAGGCCAGTATCCCTTGCGGAGAACGTGGACTGGGAAAGAGCACGTGCGCGTCTGCCGGCAAGAAGAGCCGCGAAGTGCTTTTCTCGGCACCGATCACCTGTAGTACGAGGATTCCCAGGACCAAGAGGCCAATCGTCAGCTCGAGGACGTTGAGCGAGGTGAGTCCACTTGCGGCAAAGAGCTCTGCCAAGTCTTCCGGCATCAACGCGCCGGTCTCCCGCAAACGCTCGGTATACCAGCGCACCGCATACCAAGCCACCCCTCCAAGCACGGCGATAACGAGCAGGAGCACAAACGCCCACGTGCGCACGAACTTACGCAGCTGGTTTACGGTGGAGTGTATGGCATAGTAGAGAAACATGCCCATCATCGCCCTTCGGTAACCTCAAAGAAGATCTCCTCGAGCGATCGTTCGCTGCCTTGCAGCTCTTCGCGCATGACGTCGGCCCGAACCTCACCGCCCTGCATGATGATGGCTCGGTCCCAAAGCATGTCTACGGAATCGATGATGTGCGTGCTCACCAGCAGCGTTGCTCCGTCACCGCGCAGCCGCCACATCGTGTCCTTGAGCTGCTTGATGGCATGGGGGTCAAGCCCAATGAACGGCTCGTCCAAAAGAAGCACCGACGGCTCCGTGAAGAGCCCCAGACAAATGCTCAGCTTCTGGGCCATGCCCTTCGAGAGTTCGGAACCGAGTTTCTTCCTGTGGTCGGAGAGCGAGAAGAGTTCGAGCAGCTCGTCTGCGCGCGTCTGATAACTCTGTTTGTCGCGCATGCGATAGGCGCGTGCTACGAACTCCAAGTGCTCGGCCACCGTAAGGTTTGGATAGAAGGATGGAATCTCGGGAACGTAACCCAGTGCGCGGCGGCTCTCGGGCAGATGGTTGGGCTTGCCGTTTACCAGAATCTGCCCTTCGAAGCGCAGGAAGCCCGCGATGCCCTTCATCACTGTAGACTTGCCTGCACCGTTTGGTCCGAGCAAGACGTTGACGGTCCCGTTTGGAAGGCGGAAGGACACGTCATCGCATGCGACGGTGCGTCCGTATCGCTTGGTGTAGTGAGATACCTCGAGCATGATCCCCCCTTTTTGTTCTCTGTATATCATGACAAAAAAGGGGTGCCCTTGGGACAGGAATCCCGCCCAAGGGCACCACGTCATGCTTCAGGTGCGCAAAAGTGGTAGCCTCCATAAGACAAGGGGACAGGTCACTTGTCTGGTCCAACCCCACCAAGAAACCTCAAGCCCCTTTTGACATACA
>CACXZL010000191.1:4742-5150 GCA_902772085.1 uncultured Coriobacteriaceae bacterium
CAAATCAGTTCGTCAAGCACTGCGTCAATGTCTGCGTCCACCATAATCGAGCGGTCCACGATCTCGCGCGCCGTCATCACCTGGCCGAGGTTCACGCAAGCATAGGTGGCGCGGGGGTTGTCGTAGGTATAGCGCCATAACGGATACTTGATAATGACGGGCGTATTGCCGCCCACGCCAAGCTCCAAGTACAGCATGCGCAGCCCTTCGTGACGCTCAAGGAAGCGCTGGTAGTTCTTGGCCGCAGCATGCCAGCCGTCGTCCTCCACAAACGTATCGTCCGCCCGCAAGTTCATGCTCATAGGCCTCCCGCACACGGGACACTTCGGCACCAGCTCGCTAGGCACACGCATGTTGCGCTGCTGCTCCACCATAGCCTTTACCGTCTCGTAGTTGTCGTAAGTCTTT
>CACXZL010000192.1 GCA_902772085.1 uncultured Coriobacteriaceae bacterium
GTCCGTTTCTGCACACGCGCTTGTTCGCCGTGTGCACTTACGGACTCGCGTCCCTCCAAGACGGCCCTCACGTGTCCGTTTCTGCACACGCGCTTGTTCGCCGTGTGCACTTACGGACTCGCGTCCCTCCAAGACGGCCCTCACGTGTCCGCCTTTGCACACGCGCAGGTTCGGCGTGTGCACTTACGGACACGCAGGCGGTAGTTAGCCCATGACGGCGTCCTTCTTTGCACACGCACCTGACCTACGGATACCATAACGAACGACCGCACGTCACAAAGGAACCCTCACTGAGACATGAGCTCCGAGCGCACCTGTTCGCGCCAGGCGTCCTCAGCTGCCCTGATGGCTTCCGCGTCCCCCGAATCGCGCGCGTTCCTGTAGGCCTGCATAGCCGCGAGGAAGTCGAGTTCCGACTTGAGCTCGTCCTTGTTTTCTGCTTCTTTGCACATTGGTGCTCCTCTCTCTATAACCATCCCAGCCACATCTCGCATCATCGCAAGCGGAAGTATGATCGGCTGCTTTTGGTTCTTTCAGAATTGTACTCGAACGCATCGTTTGCACGAAGAGTTCAGTTTGCGCATGCCATGACTCGAGAGAAACGCAAGACAGACACGCGGGAACGTGATAATATTTACATTTGCGCCGCAACATTTACGAAACAATCGGCAAATAACTTTGGAGGCATACTATGCATCAGTTTGGTACTCGTAAGGCTGTTGTCATTGGTACTGGCAGAGTGGGCAGTCATGTCGCGTTGTCGCTTATGTTTAACCAGCTGGTAGACGAGATTGTACTTCTGGATGTAAACGAGCAGTCAGTCTACGCTACCATGGTGGACCTAAAGGACTGGACGTCAGCGCTCGACGTCCACGTAAAGATTCGTACAGGTAACTATGAGGACTGCGGGGACGCGCGGTTCGTCATCATGACGGCCGGTCGCCATCGCCGTGCCGACGAGTCACGTCTGCAGATGCTTGAAGGCACCTTCCGCATCCTGAAGGGCATTGTCGACCCCATCAAAGCGTCAGGCTTCCACGGCATCCTTATCTCGGTCTCGAATCCCGCCGACGTCGTCGCCGAGTATCTCTATCGTGAGCTCGACCTCCCCCGCAGCCACTGCTTCGGCACCGGTACCGCATTGGACACTTTCCGCATGCGTCGTGCCGTCGGCAATCGCATCGCGCTCGAGAGGAGCCAGGTTGAGGCACTCGTAATGGGCGAGCATGGAGATTCGTCCTTCATCCCCACCTCGCACGTGTTCCTCGGTGGCGTGCCCCTGAAGGAGTACATCCGTATGCGTCCCGAGCAGGCGCATCTGCTCGACTTCACGGATATCCGGGACGCCGTTCGTAACGCTGGAGCAGACATCATAGCCGGCAAAGGCGCTACCGAGTTCGGCATCGGCGGTACGGTGGCAAGAATCGTCTCGGCCATCCTACACAACGAAAAACGCGTCATGCCCCTCTCCGTACACCTCGAGGGTGAGTACGGTCAGCACGACGTTTCGGTAGGCGTGCCCTGCCTGCTTGGCGAGAACGGCATCGAGCATATCTACGAGCTTGAGCTGACCAAAGACGAGCTCGCTGCACTCAACAACTCCTGCGAGATCCTGCGCAGCAGCTTCGCGACCATTCAGTAGGAATTGCGTGTTTACACTTTCGCCGAAACGGTAAAAACTACCCCTTCCACGTCGTGGTTTCTGCAACGGCAGCGACAACGCGATGTGGAAGGGGTAGCTCTTGTTTGCTTTTCGGAGCCTACACGATGCCCTGAGCCATCATGGCGTCGGCGACCTTGAGGAATCCGGCGATGTTTGCGCCGGCAACGTAGTCGCCCTCGGTTGCGTACTCGCGCGCCGCGTCGTCACAGGCATGGTAGATGCTCTTCATGATATTCTGCAGACGGCCGTCGACCTCTTCAAACGTCCAAGAGATGTGTCCGGCGTTCTGGCTCATCTCCAAGCCCGACACGGCGACGCCACCGGCGTTTGCAGCCTTGCCGGGGAAGAAGGCCACGCCATTCTGCTGCAGGTACTTGGTCGCCTCAAGCGTGGTGGGCATGTTTGCACCCTCGCCCACGATCTTGCAGCCATTTGCCACGAGCTTCTCGGCGTCCTCGAGGTGCAGGGTGTTTTCGCGAGCGCAGGGCAGTGCGATGTCGCACTTGACGCCCCACACGCCACGGCCGTCCTCCGCGTGCCACTCGGCGTTCGGACGGAACTCGAGGTACTTCTCCAAGCTCACGCCCTTGTCGTTGCCGGAGCGCTTGGCGTTGTAGATGGCCTCAAGAGCCTCGACGGAGATGCCCTCGGCGTCGTACACCCAACCCTTGGTGTCGGAAACACACACGACGGTAGCGCCAAGCTCCTCTGCCTTCTGCACGGCGTAAGTCGCGACGTTGCCGGAGCCGTGCACGACCACGGTCTTTCCCTCGAAGGAGTCGTCATGGCACTTGAGATATTCGTCGACCATATAGACCAGGCCATAGCCGGTGGCCTCGGTACGGGCAAGCGAGCCGCCGAAGGTGAGGCCCTTGCCCGTGAGCGTGCCGGTGAACTCGTTGCGCAGGCGCTTGTACTGACCAAACATGTAGGCCACCTCGCGGCCGCCGACCCCAAGGTCACCGGCAGGCACGTCGGTGTCGGGACCGATGTGGCGGGAGAGCTCGGTCATGAAGCTCTGGCAGAAGCGCATGATCTCCATGTTTGACTTGCCCTTGGGGTCGAAGTCGGAGCCGCCCTTGCCGCCACCCATCGGAAGGGTGGTGAGGGAGTTCTTGAAGGTCTGCTCGAAGCCCAGGAACTTGAGCATGCCCAGAGTCACGGTGGGGTTGAAGCGGATGCCACCCTTGTAGGGTCCGATGGCTGAGTTGTACTCGACGCGCCAGCCGCGGTTCACGTGGACCTTGTTCTCATCATCGGTCCAAGGCACGCGGAACTGAATGACGCGCTCGGGCTCTACCAGGCGCTCGAGCAGGCCTGCCTGCTCATACTCGGGATGGGCATCCAACGCGGGCTGGATGGTCTCCAAGACCTCGGTGGCGGCCTGAATGAACTCAGGCTGCTCGTCTGCGTAACGCTCTTTCAGCTCGTCCAATACTCTCTGTGTGTACGACATGTGTGCTCCTCTCGTTGCAATCGTGTCGTCCGGGTCCGCCCGGTTCGACTGACGGGGGTTAGCATACGCTGAGCAGGACGTTTTCGCCCTTTGGGCAACGAGTAGGTAACATTGTTTTTCTTTTGGCGTAACCTTCGCGGCCCTATGTTTCAAAAGCGATTCCGACATGGGTCGCAGGTGCTACAGGCATATGAAGGACGGCAAACAGACCGGCGTCCTTGTCTGCCCCCAATCAAGCGTCAAATCCGTACGGCACCATGGACAAGCAGCCCTGTATGACCTACCATTTGCAACGAGGTGGCACGATGACCTCGAGAGCGGATGGCATCACATCTATCGTATAGCGCTCTGCCACGAGCTCCTCGCCGTCGAGCACCCACTCCTTCGCACGGAAGGTGAGGTTATTGATGGACTTGGCAGAGCCGTCCTCCGCAAGCGTAAAGCCGTAGAAATCAGCGTCATTCACGCCCTTGGCGAGCCAAGAGCCGGCTATCACGCGATAATAGGAAGGGGCCGTGACCACAAGGCTCTCGACCACGTTGATGAAGTTTTCGCCACCGGCGGGGACCTGGTTGTACGTAACCTTGACTATGTCACCCAGGAGCACGCCCTCGACCTTCGTGGGATCGGCGTCGCTGATATTGATCGTGATTTCGCCTCCGTCGTTCGCAATGACCAGAGTATTCATCGTCGCATCGACGACTTTGCCTTCAAAAGAAAGCGCAGACTGCTTGCAGGCGGCAAGGCAAACTATTGCGGCGATGGCCGCGAAGATGACCTTCGGCGCGCCGACCATGTCGATGGCCAGCTGAAGCTTGTAGGGATCATGCATGCCGATGCCGGCCGTGGTCTCCGATGCGTGGGGAGAGAGAAGCCGGGCCCAGAAGCCGGGCTTTTCCTGTTCCTTGGTCCGGACATTGCCGGTACACATGGCCATGACCTTTGCGCCGAAGGCCAGCACATCCCCGGGCTGAAAAAGGGGCAGAATATATTTCCGGACCAGCTCGGCCTGATCCTCGCCCACCTCGACGAAATGCGTCTGAACGGCGAAACGGCTGTAACGCTGCCCGTCCCGGCCGGTCACATCCCCCCGGTCATAATAAACGATGCCCCCGTGCTCGCGGCGCTGCTCCTCCAGATTGCGTGACTCGGTCTTGCCCATGCGTCTCCTCCACGTTCCTGACAGACATACAAGAATACTACGCTATTATACAGTCATCTGGAACCGGCGTCAATGTTGCAGGCGAGGCGGAAATCAGGTATAATGCCCGGCGGGAAAGCTTCTTTTCCCGGAATGCGCGGCCCGGAGGACTGCGGAGGGCGCTTCGCCCTTCGGCGGAACCGGGATCCGGCGCACAGGAGGCAAGCATGGAGGAAACCAACCAGAGCACCCTGAAGGCCCTGGCGGACGCGGTCATTCTGATCCCGTCGCTGGAGCCGGACGAGCGTCTGCCGGCCTATATCGCGAAGCTGGCGCAGAGCGGCTTCGGACATATCGTGGTCGTGGACGACGGGTCCGCAGAGAGCTATCAGCCGATTTTCACCCGCATCGGGGAGACGGATCCCCGGGTGAAGGTGCTGCATCACGAGGTGAACCGCGG
>CACXZL010000193.1 GCA_902772085.1 uncultured Coriobacteriaceae bacterium
GTCCATCGGCGTGGAGTCGCCCGTGGCGGAGGAGGTGTCACACCTCGCAAGCCTCGCGGTGGGCGCGGGGGCGGACGGCATCGTGTGCTCACCCCAGGAGGCCCACGAGATGCGCACGCTGCTCGGACCCGACGCCATGATTGTGACGCCCGGAATCCGACCGGCCGGCGCCGACGTGGGCGACCAGAAGCGCATCTCCACTCCCGCAGCCGCCATCGCCGCCGGCGCGTCAAAGCTCGTCATCGGTCGCCCCATCACCAAGGCGGACGATCCCGCCCATGCGTTTGAGGACATAGTCGCAGAGCTCGTATGAGATAATGTTGTTGAATGGTGGAATGTTTCGGAAAAGACCACTTAAAAAGCTTGTAAAATGAGACGCAATGCACCAATATTGCAATGCAATCTCGCAGGTCAGGTGAATTAGCGCAAGGTTGCGCGTGTTGTGTTTTGAGTTTATTGGAGGGATTATGCCATTACCACAGCTCTCAGATGAGCAGCGCAAGGCAGCACTGGAAAAGGCAGCAGCGGCGCGTCACGCTCGTGCCGAGCTCCGTGAGAACGTCAAACTCGGCAAGGTGACCCTTGAAGAAGTCCTCGATTCAGACGACCCCATCGCAAATCGCATGAAGGTCTCGGCGCTCATCGAGTCGCTGCCCGGCTATGGCAAGGCCAAGGCCGCAAAGATCATGGAAGATCTCAACATTTCCCCGTCACGTCGCGTCAAGGGTCTGGGCGCTCGCCAACGCGAGCAGCTCCTCGAGGCCCTCTCGAAATAGTGGGACGCCGACCTAGGCTGTTTGTGGTATCGGGGCCGGCAGGCGTTGGGAAGGGGACGCTCGTGTCTCGCGTGCGCGAGATGCGCCCTTCCATAGGCCTGCCGGTCTCTGCTACCACACGGCAACCTCGAAAAGGCGAGGTGGATGGCGTGAGCTACCATTTCCTCACCGATCAGCAATTTGACGAACGCGTGTCCCGTGGGGAGTTCCTCGAGTGGGCAAGCGTCCACGACCATCGTTACGGGACGCTTCGCAGCGAGGTGGAGGCGTGCCTCTCGCGCGGGGAGTCGGTCATTCTCGAGATAGACGTGCAGGGCGGAGAGAGCGTGCGCGCGGCGTTTCCGGAGGCGGTGCGCATCTTCGTGGAGCCGCCGTCGTGGGACGTGCTCGTAGATCGGCTGGTGAAGAGGGGCTCCGAGACGGAGGAATCCCTGCGGACGCGCCTCAAGACCGCCAAGCGCGAGCTCGAGGTCGCGCCTACCTACGACGTCCGTCTCGTGAACGACGACCTCGACGAGGCGGTTGCCGAGCTTGCAGGCATACTCGAGAGATACGAGACTGAATAAGAAAGGACACACCATGGATATTACCAGCCCTGAGATCGATACGCTCCTGTCCAAGACGGAGGAGAATCCCTACCTGCTCTGCTCCATCACCGCGAAGCGCGCGTGCGACATAAACAACATGCTGCGCGGCCAGCACCTGCGCGTCATGGAGGCCCAGGACTTCGACGACATCACCACGATCGCATCCGGCGAGGACACGATATCCATCGCCATGCAGGAGATAAACGATGGCGTCCTGGGATTCGTGCAGGACGAGTTTGACGAGGCCATACGCGGTGCAAACACCCGCGTGCAGCAGAACCTATGATCGAGCGAGTCTGCCTTGTCCACTACCACGAGATAGGGCTCAAGGGAAAGAACCGCTCCTTGTTTGAAAACCGGCTGCTCGCAAACATCCAGCATGCCGTGAAAAACAAGGGCCTCGCAAAGGTGCGCCGCATCTCCGGCCATCTTTTGGTGGAGCAGGAGGGCGGCTACGCCGACGAGGAGATGGCGCATGCCATATCCCGCATACCGGGTGTGGCACGCGTCTCGCTTGCGTACCGCTGTCCCCTCGAGGAGGCGACGTACTGCGATGCGGCCGTGAGGGCCTTGGGCGAAGTCGCGACGCCTTGGGAGTCCTTCAAGGTGCACGCCCGCCGCTCGTCCACGAACTACGAGAAGCACACGCTCGAGATGAACCAGATCGTCGGCGCGGCACTCTGCCAGGCGTTTCCCGAGAAGAAGGTCCAGATGCACCACCCCGACATGACGGTCGTGGTGCATGCGGTACAAGGCGACGTTTACGTGTACGCCGACACCGGCCCGGGCGTGGGAGGACTGCCGGTGGGCACGGCCGGCAAGGTCGTGAGCCTCTTCTCGAGCGGCTTCGACTCCCCGGTGGCGACCTGGATGCTGGGACGTCGCGGCGCGGTTTGCGTGCCCGTGCACTTCTCGGGCCGCCCCATGACCTCCGACCAGAGCGAATGGCTCTGCCAGGACCTGGTGGAGGCGCTCGCTCCCTCCGGCATCGTCGGCAGGATGTACGTCGTGCCCTTCGGCGAGCGCCAGCGCGAGATCTCCCTCGTGGTGCCGCAGGGGCTGCGCGTCATCATGTACCGCAGGGTGATGTTTGCCGTCGCCGAGCGGATCGCGCGGATCGAGGGGGCGAAGGCGCTCGTGACGGGGGAGTCGCTCGGCCAGGTCGCATCCCAGACGCTCGAGAACATCGCCGTCGTGAACGAGATGGTGTCGCTTCCGGTCTTGCGCCCGCTCATCGGGTCCGACAAGCAGGAGATCATGCACCGCGCCGAGGAGCTCGGCACCTACCAGATCAGCAGCCTGGACGCGCCGGACTGCTGCACGCTCTTCATGCCGCGCAGGCCCGAGACGCATGCGAGGGCGGAGGCGGTGCACGAGGCGTGGGACCTCTTTGACCACGACGCCATGATAGACGACCTCGTCGCCACGATGGAGTACGTCGACTTCGACCAGTGCCCCGCATACAAGCCGCCGCGCGACCTGCGCGCCCGCCACCGGGAGCTCGCGCCCATAGAGCCGTAGGCTCCGTCGCGCATCGACCTACCCATCTGGGCGAGACGACGCCTCACCGCGCCAGACAGTCCCCGCTGCATGCGAGGACGTGCGAGGGAGGGCCGTCTCGCCCGGTTTTGTTCATCGGCCCCAATCTGGCATAGCGTCGCGGAGCGCTCGGCGTGCGGGCGCGCTCGGATGCTCCGAGCGGGATTCCCTTCGACGGGATCGTATGGCGCGAACGCCTCCGCACCGGCCACTTTTCACGGGCCTACCATCAGGCTCCTGACGGTTTTGCGTTTGGCGAGGGAGGCTCCTGCCGAGATCTCGTTTGGCGAGCCTCGCGAAACGAGAATCCGTCAGATTCACCCTCGCCAAACGCATTTCCAGCAAACAAGGCCACGCGAAACGCGATTCCAGCAAGAGACCCCTCGCCAAACGGAAATCCAGCAGATTGCAGACCCCGCGCCTTGGCGATTCCGCGAAAAGTGACCCGCACCGCAACCTGCCGTCGTCGGGCATGCTCCCTCTGTTGAAAACCGCCCCACATGAATTACAATGTGGTCGTTCATACGGCTTTCTTCCGCAGGCGCGTCCCCTGCACCTGCAAGCCGCCTTGTCGCGAAATCGGACCAAAAGGAGTGAACGATGATTGAACCTGCCGCGATTCTTGGATATCTGAGTGATGCTGCGAGCTTCGGTGATGCGACCTATCCGAGTTTTTCGGCAGACGCTCCTCAATGGGTGGTCTCGTTCGACGACTTTGCGTCCGGTGGCCTCTCGAGCCACGCGACGCGCGAGATCATGCTCACCTATTCGTTCGACCACGAGGACGTCGACTTCGGCGGTCAGGCCATTCCGCTGCTGTGTTGCCTGCGCTCCATCCTGTACGAGAAGGACGAGCAGAGGACCCCGCTGCTGTGCATGAGGGCAATGCTCGACGCAAACGGAAGTCTCTCTCCCTTCCCGAACGCAGCCGCGTGGATTCCCACCGAAGTGCTCGAGGAGAGCCCGTACCGGAGCGAGTCGCTCAGCGTGTGCGACTACGACACGCTCCGCGCGCATGAGGCGGCCATGCTCTCCCTGCCCTCGGACGGCAGCTGGTCCTCGGCGGTGGAGCGGGCAATCGACCTCTTCGACTCCGTCTGCGAGCTCACGCCGGAGACGCTCGCGCTCTCGGAGGCCGCCCTCGACGACGCGTCGTGCGTGTTGAGCATCTGGGAGCGCCCCGACGACCTTCGCGAGGCGGCGCATGTCCTCGGCTCTGCGCGCGAGGTCATGGAAGCCGAGGAGGAGGCCGCAGACACCATTCTCCAGAACGTGTCGCTTGGCGCGCTGATGCTCGCGTCGCACGACGCCCCGCAGGCCGATTCGGCCCGCGACCACGCAGACGCGGAGCTACCAGACGAGGCCTTCATCGCCCCGAAGCTCCTGTGCGGCATACCGGACCACCTGCCGGCCCTGAGCGGCAAGGAGCGCGAGGCGATCGTCGACGTCGCCCGCCGACGCGCCGGCGACCTTCACGCCGTCTGCGCCCCGAAGGGCACCGGCGCACGCCCCGTGGCCATCGGCTCCATGGCAAACCTCCTCACGACCCATGCCCTCAGAGGCGAGCTGGCGCCGATCATGGCGTGCGTCGGGAGCCGCAGCGACTTGGAGGCGATGGTGGAGCTCCTGGAGAACCGCCCGATCGCCGGTCAGGTCGCCCTCAACTCCCGCTGGCTCACCCGCATATCAAAGACGAACGCACGGGGTACCGAACGCGTCGAGAGAAGGACGCTCGGCCCCCTGCAGACCCTCTGCCTCGTGCACGTGTCCGACGGGGTCGGGCCCATCAACGTGGGCCGC
>CACXZL010000194.1 GCA_902772085.1 uncultured Coriobacteriaceae bacterium
GAGACTCTGGCGTTTCCGTTTTCACGGCATCGCCAAGGCGCCAGCAAGCAAGCGGCGACTCACGTAGTGAGCGAGCGAAGCGAGCGCGGAGCCGCTTGCTGGCATGCGCAGGGACTCGTGGTGTGAACTGTAACCATTTTCCGATCCCGCTCGGATTGCCGCTCAGTAGGACAGGAACGAAAGAGGAGCCATTCAACGGAAATGCCGGACGTTACGCATGCGTCGTCTGCGTTTGTATGCCAAACTCATGGGAGGCACAGTCAGCGTTTGGAGGAGCAAAAATGTTTTTTGACCCATTCCTCGTAGCCTTCTCCTTTGGGGTCGGAATCCTGGGAGCAATGCTTGGTGGCGTGCAGACGTTTATCTGCACCGGGTTTGCGGGCATCGTCGTGTACACGCTTAAGGCCGCCGGCGTGGAGCCCACGTTTCTCGGCGGCACCGTACTCAACACACTCTTGTTACCGGCCATCATCTTCAACGGGTCGGCGGTGGCCACCGCAGTCGCGGCTCGAAAATACCCCGACAAGATAGAGGGCTGGAACATCACGCGGTCGCTCATCTTCCTGCACGACACCATCATCATGCTGGTGGGCGGACTTGCCGGCTCAGGTGGTTACCTGCTCTTCTCGCTCTTGTCGTATATAGGGCTGCCCGCTGATGCCGGCGCGGTGTCCATGATCATCTTTGGCGTCATCGTGCGCCTCACGTTGAGCAACGGCAGGAAATGGAATCCAGATGCCACACTGTACTATCGTGAGCAGGGCTGGCGGTATTGGGTTTTCCAGACCGTCAACTGCCTTGCCATCGCATCGGTCTTCGCGTTCATCTTGCATGAGGCGGGACCGGAGTTCTATGGCGTTGGCTTCTCGATCTCCGCGGCGTTGCTTCTATTTGACTACGCAGGCGACGGGCAGAAGATGCCGACCACCCATCAAATCACAAACGTCGTCGGCGTAGCGCTTGGACTCACTGGCGGAAGCATTCCCCTCGCAATCGTCTTTGCCCTTATCGCAAACCATACCTATCTGGTATTTGCCAAATACTTCAACGACAACTGCTCCACGCACATCGACCCGCCCGCGGTGGGCATAGCGGTAGGCACCCTGCTGCTCAATCTCATTTTCTAGCGCCGTTCACGCTCAAGGAGACGCGTCGGCACGCACGTCAGGAGGAGGACGTCTATGAGACTCGGCATAGTGGGCACGGGAAAGAGGAGATCGCCGCCATCGCGGGCACGCCTCGTTCTTCCGCAACGGTCGAGGCCATGGCAGACAAATACCGCGCCGCCGGTCGCTACACCGACTGGCACGACCTCATGGCAGACGAGCGCGTCGACACCGTGTACGTCGCCACGCCCAACTCCTTGCACTACGACGTGACCAAAGCCGCACTTCTTGCCGGCAAGGACGTGATATGTGAAAAGCCCCTTACGAGCCGTTTCGATCAGGCGGAGAAGCTCGCACGGCTGGCCAAGAAAAGAGGCAGATTCCTGTGGGAAGCCGTCGTCACGACGCGCCAGCCAAACTACAAGAACGTCAAGCGGCTGCTCCCCCGCATCGGCACCGTCAAGATGGCGACGACGACTTTCAGCCAGTACAGCTCTCGTTACGATGCGTTCCGCGCAGGAGAAGTCCTGCCTGCCTTTGACCCCACCAAGGCGGGGGGCGCCTTGATGGACCTTGGTCTCTATACGCTCACGTTCACGCTGGGGCTCTTTGGCGAGCCGCTCAGGGCGACGTACGTACCAAACATCGAGCGAGACATCGACACCAGCGGCGTTGTGATTCTTGAATACGACGGATTCACGGCGCTCAACATCTGTGCGAAGGACTCTGGCGCACCAAATCGCGCCGTCATACAAGGCGTCGATGGCTGGCTGTGCATGGATTCGGCACCAAGCACCTGCGGTGCCGTCACGCTGCACCTCAACGACGGCACGGAGGAGCTTTGCGACGACAGCTTGCCCAGCGTATATGAGGCCGAGTTTCGTCAGTTCAAGGCGCAGCAGGAGGCCGGCGACCTTCAGGCATGCTTCGCCGATCTCGAGGAGAGCCTTCTGGTAAACCGCATTCAAAACGAAATCCGACGCAAGGCCGGCGTGCTCTTCCCCTCCGACTGACGGTTGTCATGACAAGCCTTGCGAGATGCTCCAACGTCGCGTTGCTCCAGGGCGTTGGAGCATCCTCTTTGGTCGACCACGACATCAGCCGAGCGTTTGCGAGCGCTTGTTTTGTGGAATACTTGCAAGGGGTTGTTTGGCCTTCGGTACGAGGCGGTGGCATGTGTTTGAGCTCATAGGCGGCATACTGATACTCATAGCTGTTTTGACCTTCATAAGCTTTGCGCTAGTGGGTCTCGGCATCTACGGAGCCGCCAAGGGTCTCAGCGCGGTTTTTCGTCGTCTCACCGGCAAGACGCGTCGACCAAGGGCAATGGGGCCTTCAAAGGACTCTTCGCGGCAATCGCAGCACACGGCCCCTTCCCCAGTCGAAGCGCCTCCTCGCCCACAAGTGCACCCCTACGTGCACCTCGATGTCGACGGCGGGGCAACCGCTCAGGGTATAGAAGACGTCATGCGCGCCTACACGCATGAGCGTGTCGTAGGCCCATACGCCCAAGCGGCCATGCAGTCGCTCGCGATGGCACGCAGACGTGAGGGCAGCCTCATGTCCGAGATAGACAGCAGGTTCTCCCCCAGAAGCATCAGCTGGGACCATTTCGCTTCCACCGTCAAAGAAGCGCTCGACGCCATCCTGCGCAATTGTGCCCTGCTTGCAAATCGCGTGCAGACGTTTGACATCGAAGACTACGAGCACAGCGAGTGGTTCTACAGCACCGGCGGCGAGATGGCAAACGGCAAACGAAATCCCGCCGTCCTCAAGCGCTGGGAGCTTCTGCGCGAGACGAAGGCCGAGATGGATCGTCTCTGCGAGGCAAACGACGGGCTCCTGCTTGAACTGGACAAGCTCTCGGCGGAGTTGGGAAAGATGCGGAGCGACCAATCAACGGAAGAAAGCTCCCGTGTTGCCGACGAGGTGAAGAGGCGTGTCGAGGAAACGAAGTATTACCGATAGGGGATACGGCGTGTCTTCCCCGCCCCGAGAGAGGCGCCAGAACCACAAGACGCCATGGAAGGCGACCGCGCACAGTTCCGCAGGAGCGAGGACTGTCTGAGCACGGGCGCTCGTCCATGGCGCCGTAAGGATGTGACGCCTCTTTCGGGGCAGGGCGTCTTCTACTTGAGTCTCAGCACGTACTCCCAGAGGTCGTCGCCGTGGAAGTCCACCACGGAGATCTCATGGCCGTCCTGGTCACCTGGATAGCCGGAGATGGAATGGTACTCGGACGACATCGCACCCACGTTCAATCCGTCGCCAAGGTAGAATTCCGTATGCTGCGTCGTGTTCAGCAGAATGTCACCGCGCTCGAGCTGCGACATCGAGCGGAATGGCATGACGAGCCATCCGCATTCACGAAGGTTCTCAATCATGTTTCCCGTATAGATGGCATCCCCCGTATCCAGACCTGCAAGATTTAAGCAGGTAATCACAAAGGACGAGCAGTCGTAGTCCGGCCCCCACCGATTCAGCTGACTATAGCCATGCGAGTCGTCGTATGCCATGCCCACCGCTATGCCGAGGTATGCCTCAATCGTGTTTTTGCGCTCGTTCGCGTCATAGTACACCCTGGGAATATCGGCACTTGCGTCGCTCGGAGCCGTGCCAAACTCCGGTACGAGGGAGATCTGATAGGCATCGATGCCCGTGCCGAACCCGATGGTTCCGGCGTCGGCTCCATTCTTTGCCCATTGGAGCCAGCCTTTGTTTGCGATATGCGCACGATAATACACGTCATACAGGTTTGCCAGCTCTCCCGTGAGGTTCATGCGAAACGCGTCGATGCTCGCCCCGGATGCTCCGGCAACCTCGCCATCCGTATAGGTCGGCGACCATTCGCCGTCGAGAGGACGTACCTGATACGCAATGCCGCCTTCGGGACAGCCCTCCGGCGTCGCGATGGAGACCTTCAACGCGTCAAGTATCTCGCCATTTACGACGCCCGACACCTCCTCGTTTCCACAAGCGCCCTGCCAGACGATACCGTCATAGCTCGAGTCGTATGCGATGTGCGCCGCGGCCACAAACGACGAAGCGGAAACGCCATCCACAAAGCTCGCAGGGTCGGTTCCCTTTGGCACAAGGCGCACCTGCAGGGCCTCCATGCGCCGCGCCAAGCCCTCCGTTCCGGCGTTCTCGCCGTTCTTTGCCCAGCCAAGCCAGCCCAAACTCTGTACGTGAGCACGATAGTACACGTCGTAGTGATCGGCGACCTCGCCCGTGAGCCTGAAGGTAAACGCCTCCACGCGCTTCGATTCTCCCGTCGTCCCCGCGATGCCGCCGGAGTGCACTTCGTTCATCCAGCCATACGTCTGGGTATGACACTGGTACACGATGTCGCCCTCGTACTCGTTTGCGGCGTTCAGACGAGCGGTGACCGCCTCCATGCGCAGACTTCTTCCAAAGGTCCCCACCTCACCGGTACGCTCTCCCTGCCAACCGATGCTCTGCACATGGGCGTCAAGCAAAATGTCGGTACCGTCATAGAACGCGACGCCACCAGTGCCTATAGGCGCGCTGCCCTTCTCCTGGAGCTTGATCTGGATTGCCTCGATACGCTTGCTCTGGCCCGTAGACCCTACCGCCTCACCATTGGCCGTCCAATCAAGCCAACCATATGACTGTATGTGAACTCGATACACGACGTCATATTTCTGCGCGAGCTCATCGGAGAGCTTGATGCGTAGCGCCTCGATGCGTTTGGACATGCCCGTCGTGCCGACCTGAGCTCCGTCGGAAAGCCATTGCGTCCAACCCAGGCTCTGCACGTGCGCCTTGTAGGTAATGCCGGGGATCTCTTTGCCCTGCGCGTCTTGCAGTTTGATCAAGAGACTCTCGAGCCTCTTGCCTTCGCCCGAAGTGCCCGCGAGGTCGCCGTCCTTCTTCCACTCCTGCCATCCATAGGACTGAACGTGGCTCTGGTACAACACTGAGGGCTGCTCGGAAGCCACCTGCTTCTCACTTGCAGACGAAGCCCGCGCATCTTCCGTCTGCGCTTGGGCGAACTCCTCCACCTTGGCGTCTTGCGCGTCGGCAGTGGGCGCCGCGCTTTCTGCTGCTGCGGCCACCTCATCCGCCTGCGTAGAAGCGTCCGCATCGGCTGGCGCGTCCAACTGTACGGGCTGCTTCTCTTGGCTGGTCTCTTGAACGTATGCAGTGCGATCTCCTTCAGCCGTTTCCGCTTCCTGCGCACGCGCAATCGCGCCAAGCGGCTGCATGGCGAGCACCGTCGCCAGCGTGCATGCCGCAAGACTCCTTGCCTTTGCATGCTTTGTCTTCTTTGCCATATGCTTCCCTCCAGAGCATGAAAATAAAGCTTTATTTTCTCAAATATGCACTCAGACGCGCAAATCGGCTTGCACGGCAATTCACAGGTATTGCACAAACATCGTGGCTCAGGCACTTTGCACAAGGTTGCGGCTCATCGGCTGTGGCGCATAGCATTCACGACAAAGGGGTAGACTATGTGCCGTACGATCGTCCAGCCAAGAAGGGAGTCACCATGCAACACAAGCTCGACCTGTATTACTACGACGAATGCCCATACTGCCAGAAGGTGCTGCGCGCCATGCGTCGCCTCGGCATCGAGGACAAGATCACGCTGAAAAACATCCTGCGTAGCCAAGAAGCGGCAAACACGCTCGTGCGCGTAGGAGGTAAGCGCCAGGTGCCCTGCCTCTTTATCGACGGCGACCCCCTGTACGAGAGCGACGACATCGTGGCATATCTCGAGCGCGAGTTC
>CACXZL010000195.1 GCA_902772085.1 uncultured Coriobacteriaceae bacterium
TGCCGAACAGGTCGCGCGCCTCTTTGGGAATGACAACTTGCCCACGTTCGCCAACTCTCACGGTGCCGAACAGGTGCTTGCCGCGCGGCGGGGCGGCGATTCCCATTCCGCCGCCATCGAAGGATACCAACATGTCGAGCGTCGTCCCGAGCGTCTCGGCGAGCGCTGCTGCGTGTTCGAGATCGGGCGATGTCTCACCCGATTCCCATTTCGCCACCGTCTGGCGCGACACGCCGACTGCTTCCGCCAGCTGCTCCTGCGTGCGCCCGGCGGCCATCCGTGTTGTCAGTATGTTGTCAGCGATGCTCATGTTTGCGCCATTCCTTTCATGAAGACAAGCGATCGATCCGTCTTGCCGCATGCCACGCCGCTTCTAAAACCAAGTCGAACTCAACGGTCTTGCCTGCAGGCCCCTACTTGACGGGGGGACCATCCCACATATCGCGCTCCTGCGGTGGCTTTACGGTCGATGATTTCTCGATGACTTTCCCTGTCGGCGTTCATCGCGCGGTTGTTCTTGTCGACCTGCACCCGTACGTACTCGTATTTCATAGTACGTCATTTCATACTATTCATACTGTGTATGAAAGGGTACGACGTCACGAACTGGCATACCACCAACTAAACCTGACAATATTGGCGAATCGTGTTGCAAATGGTTTCCATCGCACATGAGATACTCCGCACGGAATGACGTTAACTGTTGGTCGCCATATGCCCTGTTTGTGGCTACGTCGAACAGTTCTGGATGCTTTTTGAGCACATTGTCAAACAAAGCCCTAAAGTCGTTGGCGGATATGTTGTAAGCAGAAATATCGATTGTGCTGTTGTCGCGCTTTACGATGGTGGAGAGGATGATCGCCTCCAACTCCTCAAGCGATGCGTCAGAATCGGCCTGCGCACCCTGAAGTTTCCCTGCGAAGAGTTTGTGGAGACGCCCGGGACGGTGTACACTAGCACAGTTGCTGTATGAGGGGAGTGCTGTCTCCAAATCAGCAATGACTGACGGATGTGGTCCGCTGGGGAGGGGCGCAGGGTGCGCCTAGAGTTGCCGTCCCATGACCACCGAGTGTAAGGAAAGAGCATGGTCAGCACGATTCTTGGCCGCAAGATCGGGATGACGCAGGTATGGGATGACGACGACAACGTCGTCGCAGGTAAAGACCAAAGAGACCGACGGCTACGATGCCGTCCAGATCGGCTTTGGCGACATCAATCCGAAGAAGGTCAACAAGCCCATGACAGGCCACTTCGCAAAGGCAGACGTCGCGCCTATGAGGTATCTGCGCGAGGTTCGCGTAGAGGACGGCTCCGAGTACAAGCCTGGTGACCAGATTACCGTGGAAGCCTTCGCCGACGTAAAGGCGGTAGACGTTACCGGTACTTCTAAGGGCAAGGGCTTCCAGGGCACCATCAAGCGCTGGAACTTCAGCCGTGGTCCCATGACCCATGGTTCGCGCAACCAGCGCAAGCCGGGCTCCATCGGTCAGTGCGCATATCCCGCACGTGTCCGCAAGGGCCTGCACATGGCCGGTCACATGGGTGACGAGCGTGTGACGGTGAAGAACCTCAAGCTCGTACGCGTAGACACCGACCAGAACCTCCTGCTCGTCAAGGGCGCGGTGCCTGGTGGCAGCAACGCCCTCGTCCAGGTCCGTATGGCCTAAGGGAGGATAGAATGTCCAAGATCGAAGTAAAGAACATCGAGGGTCAAGCCGTTTCCGAGGCCGAGCTTTCCTCCGACGTGTTTGGCATCGAGCCAAACGTCCCCGTGATGCATCAGGTCGTCGTCGCCTACGAGTCCTGCCTGCGTCAGGGTACCCATTCCGTAAAGAACCGTCACGAGGTTTCCGGCGGTGGCCGCAAGCCCTATCGCCAGAAGGGCACCGGTCGTGCCCGTCAAGGTTCCATCCGTGCTGCGCAGTGGACTGGTGGCGGCGTAGTCTTTGGTCCTGTGCCTCGCAGCTACGCAAAGAAGGTAAACAACAAAATGGCAAAGCTCGCCATGCGCTCCGCGCTCTCCGGCAAGCTTGCTGACTCCGAGCTCGTGCTTCTTGACGAGCTGAAGATTGCAGAGCCTTCCACCAAGAAGGCTGTGGCCATCCTCAAGGCGCTCGACCTTACGGACAAGCGCGTCACCCTCGTGGTGGACGACGATGCCGTCACAGAGTACCTCTCGTTCCGCAACATCCCCAAGGTCGAGGTCTATGCTGCATCCGAGGCCCATACCCGCTGCCTCATCGACAACGCCGCTCTGGTCATGACCGTCGACGTGGCAAAGAAGTTTGAGGAGGCGCTGGCATAATGAACTCCCCGTATGAAGTCATCATTCGCCCGGTCGTCACTGAGCGTTCCTTCGACCTCATGGAGCAGGGCAAGTACACCTTCGAGGTGGCTCGCCAGGCGCCAAAGGAGGAGATTCGCGATGCCGTGCAGAAGCTCTTTGGCGTGCACGTCGTCAAGGTAAACACCGTCAACGTCAAGCCGAAAAACAAGCGCGTGCGCTATGTGACCGGCAAGACTCGTCGTTGGAAGAAGGCCATCGTCACCGTCGCAGCTGGCGAGACGATTGAGATCTTCGCAAACAACGAGGTAAACATCGTCGAGTAAGGTTATGGCGCAGCCCAAAGGGGTTGCGTCTACCGCGCATATAGATACGCGCGGTGCCGTGGTAAATCCGGTGTCGTTTCGCCGAGGCGAGAGCCTCAAATCCCTTGAGCGAAGCGGCCAGCGGAGAAAGAAAGGGAAACTGTAATGGCAGTAAAGCACCTCAAGCCTACGAGCGCAGGGCGCCGCTTCCAGACGATTTCGGATTTTGCCGAGATTACGACGGATAAGCCCGAGAAGTCGCTTCTCGAGCCCCTGCCCAAGAAGGCTGGTCGAAACAACAACGGCCGCATAACCACCCGTCATCAGGGCGGTGGCCACAAGCGCAAGTATCGTGTCATCGATTTCAAGCGTCGGCACGACGATGTGCCAGCTAAGGTCGCGACCATCGAGTACGATCCAAACCGTTCCGCACGTATCGCCCTTCTTCACTATGTGGATGGCAAGAAGGCCTACATCTTGGCTCCGCAGGGCCTCAAGGTGGGGGACACCGTCATCTCCGGTGCCAAGGGAGTAGACATCAAGCCTGGCAACGCCATGCCCTTGTCTGAGATTCCGGTAGGCACCCTCGTGCACGCCGTCGAGTTCCAGCCCGGCAAAGGCGCCGCAATGGCACGTTCGGCAGGCACCTCCGTGCAGCTCATGGGCAAGGACAACGGCTATGCCGTGCTCCGCATGCCCTCCTCCGAGCTTCGTCGCGTGTTGCTGACTTGCCGTGCGACCATCGGCGTCGTAGGCAACGCCGACCACTCAAACATCGTTATTGGCAAGGCTGGTCGTCAGCGCTGGCTGGGCGTACGTCCCACCGTTCGTGGTACGGTCATGAACCCTGTGGATCACCCGCATGGTGGTGGCGAGGGCAAGAACCACACGTCTGGTCGTCCGTCCGTCACTCCTTGGGGCAAGCCTACGAAGGGTTACAAGACTCGCGACCCCAAGAAGGGCAGCAACCGCCTCATCATTCGTCGTCGCAAGACGAAGTAGTAGGAACACGAGTAGTAGGAGATAGCAAGTATGAGCAGAAGTCTCAAGAAAGGCCCGTTTGTGGAGACTCGCCTCCTCACGCGTGTGATTGCGCAAAACGAGGCGGGTACCAAGGATGTCATCAAGACCTGGTCGCGTGCGTCTACCATCTTCCCCGAGATTGTCGGTCACACGATCGCTGTGCACGACGGTCGCAAGCACGTGCCTGTGTACGTCACGGAGTCCATGGTTGGCCACAAGCTGGGCGAGTTCGCCCCTACGCGTACGTTCCGCGGCCACAAGGTCAAGTAGGGGGGAGTAAGCTAAATGGCACAGAGAATCAAAGAAAACGAGGTACGCGCTACCGCCAAGTATGTGCGCGTTGCTCCTCGTAAGGCTCGTCTGGTGGTTGACCAGATTCGCAACAAGTCCGTTGAGAAGGCGCGTGAGCTCCTGCAGTTCAACAACCGCGCTGCTGCTGAGCCTGTGGCCAAGGTCCTGAACTCAGCTGTGGCAAATGCGGAAAACAACCGCGGTATGCGCGGAAGCGACCTCGTGGTGGCCGCCGCCTACGTGGACGAGGGACCCACCATCAAGAGGTTCCGTCCTCGCGCCAAGGGCTCTGCATCGCGCATCAACAAGCGCACGAGCCACATCACCGTAGTCGTCGCACCCAGGAAGGAGGCGTAAAGAAAATGGGACAGAAAGTACATCCCACTGGCTTCCGTCTGGGTACTACCGAGCAGTGGCGTTCCCGTTGGTACGCCGATAAGGACTATGCCGAGACCCTCGGCAACGACCTCGCCATTCGTAAGTTCCTCGAAAAGCGCCTCGCGCGCGCTGCACTGTCTCGCGTCGACATCGAGCGTGCTGGCGACAAGGTACAGGTGACCATCTATACCGGCCGCCCTGGCATTGTCATTGGCAAGAAGGGCGCAGAGATCGATGCGCTCCGCAAGGATCTTGAGCGGGTTGCGAAGGTCGGCTCCGGTATGGTGAAGGTCGACGTCATCGAGGTCAAGCGTCCCGAGCTGGATGCAAATCTCGTTGCTCAGTCCATTGCCGAGCAGCTCGAGGGCCGCGTCGCCTTCCGTCGCGCCATGCGCAAGGCAGTACAGACCGCTCGCAAGTCTGGAGCCAAGGGCATCCGTATTCAGTGCTCCGGTCGTCTGAACGGCGCTGAGATGGGCCGTCGCGAATGGTATCGTGAGGGTCGCGTGCCGCTGCACACCCTGCGTGCGGTGATCGGCTATGGTGAGGCCACCGCTCGCACTACCATGGGCGCCTGTGGCGTCAAGGTATGGATTTACCTCGGCGAGAAGATGAAGGGCCAGCCCGCGCCTACCCCGGCGCTCGAAGGTGGCGCTCAGCGTCCTCGTCGTCACAACGATAGGAGGGGACGCTAATGCTCGCACCTAAGCGCGTTCTTCACCGCAAGGTTCAGCGTGGTTCCATGAAGGGAAAGTCCAAGGGAAATACCACGTTGCACAATGGATCCTGGGGCATCCAGGCCTTGGAGGCTCACTGGATCACGAATCGTCAGATAGAGGCTTGCCGTGTGGCCATGACCCGTCGCATGAGGCGTGGCGGTAAGGTGTGGATTACCATCTTCCCCGACAAGCCCATCACAAAGAAGCCTGCTGAGACCCGCATGGGCTCAGGCAAGGGCAACCCAGAAGAGTGGGTAGCCGTGGTAAAGCCTGGCCGCATCATGTTTGAGATTGATGGCGTGCCCGAGGACGTCGCCAGGGAAGCTCTTCGACTGGCGCAGCACAAGCTGCCGATCAAGACAAAGATCGTCTCTCGTGCCGATCAGGCCCAGGAGGTGTAGCACGTATGAAGTACAAGGAAATTCAGGCGCTTAGCGATGCCGAGCTTGCGGCCAAGCTTGAGGAGGGTCGTGCAGAACTCTTCAACCTGCGCTTCCAGATGGCTACGAGTCAGCTCGACAACACGGCGCGCGTAAAGCTCGTCAAGCGTGACATCGCACGCGTACAGACCGAGATTCGCGCCCGCGAGATCGCGGCCGACGCCAAGAACTAGATGGCAGGAGAGATTGCAAATGGCAGAAACCGCAATGAGGAATGCGCGCAAGGTCCGTACGGGCGTCGTCGTCTCCATCTCTGGTGACAAATCGGTGACCGTAAAGATCAACTATCGCAAGCATCATCCCAAATATGGCAAGCTCCAAGAAGCTCCATGTGCACGACGAAAACAACGAGTGTGGCCTCGGCGACACCGTCCGCGTCATGGAGACCCGTCCCATCTCCAAGACCAAGCGCTGGCGCTTGGTGGAGATTGTCGAGCGCGCCAAGTAAGCGACAGGAGGTATAGCTTATGATTCAGATGGAGACCATGCTCACCGTCGCCGACAACAGTGGCGCGAGGCGTGTGAAGTGCATCAAGGTCATCGGCGGCTCCAAGCGTCGCTATGCCGGCATTGGTGACGTGATCATCTGCGCAGTGCAGGAGGCCACGCCAAACAGTGCCGTAAAGAAAGGCGACATCGTGCGTTGCGTCATCGTGCGCACCAAGAAGGAGACCCGCCGCAAGGACGGCAGCTACATTCGCTTCGACCAGAACGCCTGCGTCGTCGTGGACAAAGAGGGCGAGCCCCG
>CACXZL010000196.1 GCA_902772085.1 uncultured Coriobacteriaceae bacterium
GAGCGTGGAACAAGAGCTACGAGCGTGTTGTCCAAGGTGGTGGCAAGATATGCGCCCGTCGCATCGGTCCACCATTCTCCCTCAAGCCGAACGGCGCGTCGCATGATGCCAGTGGGACGCGTTGCCCAGTTTACCCGTTCCATGGGATCGGTGATGCTGTCGGGGACGTTCACTGGCTTCACATGATAGTAGGAGAGAACGATTCCCATGGCAGAGTCTGCCGCAGCCGAATTGTCGAGAGTGAGGTTTGGGACTCCGTGTGTGATGGAGGATGCAAGACGGGCATAGGCGTCTTCGAGCTCTCTTTTGTCGAGCTTCCTACGAGTCCTTATTTGTTCGTCAAACCAGCTCATAGCCGTTCTCCTTGTAGTGCACGCTTCCGCAGCTGCGGTACGTATCCTGGCGTGCGCATCGGATGTCTCAGTCGCTTCTTACGAGTTCTGCATAGGCGCCATCTCTTGCGATGAGCTCGCTGTGTGTGCCGCGCTCCACGACTTTGCCTTCGTCGAGTACGATGATTTCGTCGCAGTCGCGTATGGTGGAGAGGCGGTGCGCCACCACGATGCACGTAATCTCGCGTCTGCGGATGGAATCGATGACACGACCTTCCGTCTTGGCATCAAGGGCGCTGGTGGCCTCGTCCAAAATCACGATCGTGGGATCCTGCGCCAGAACACGTGCAATTTCCAGACGTTGCAGCTGGCCTCCGGAGAAGTTCGTTCCGTTTGATATGATTCTCTCACGATACCCTGCATCGCGTTCCATAATATCGTCATGTATGCTTGCGTCTCGAGCGGCCATGATGACTTCGAAATCCTCTATGGACTTGTCCCAAAGCCGAATGTTTGACGATACCGTGCCTTCGAAGGTCACGATGTCCTGATCCACAACGGCAAGCGATCCACGCAGGCGGTCCTTGGAGATCTGATCCATGGGCATGCCGTCAAAGAGGATCTCACCACTCCAAGGCTTGTACAGGCCGCTCACGAGCTTGGCGATGGTGGACTTTCCCGATCCGGATGTGCCTACCAGCGCAACCCACTTTCCAGGTTGCAGGGAGAGCGAGAAGTCCTCTATGAGCGGAGGTTCCAGAGGAGAGTATCCGAAGCTTACCTTTCTCAGTTCAACTGCACCAGAGAGCTTGCTGAGGTTTTCGTCTGAATCGAAGGTGTCGATGTCTTCGGAAACGTCAGCGGGATACTCAAGCACATCCTGCACGCGCTCCATGGACGTGCGCATCTCTTGGATTTGTTGGCCGAGTTCGATGAGGGACTGCACTGGTCCCATGAAGCTTGAGAGGAAGCCCTGAAAAGCGAGTAGGCCGCCAGCGGTAAACTCGCCCATCATGATGAGATACGTGCCAAGGAGCAGCACGGCAACGTTTGCCAACTGGGTGAGCAAGGCTGGTATTGCGCCGAGGTAGAGATTGGTCTTGGCAAACCGCACGTTAACGTCGTTGACCAGCGCCTGATAGCCCGACCAGCGCTCGAAGTAGCCTTCCTCGGCACCGGAGGCTTTGATGGTCTCGATAGATTCGATGCCCGCTATCGTGACGCCGTAAAACATGCCGGCATCTCTCATTTGCTGGCGGGTCACGTTGACGCGCTGTACGGATATGTAATGCGCTAGGCAGGTATTGCAAAGAATCGCCGTGAGGCCAACGACCGTGAGTGACCAACTGTATTTGACCATGATGCCGAGATAGAGCAGGAGGAGCACTGAGTTAAGGAGCGTTGGCGCGAGACGTTCGATGAGCGTGGAGGCGATGGTTTCATTTGACTCCTGGCGCTGTTGCAGATCGCCTAGAATACGCTGAGCGAAGAATCCTACAGGTAGATGCAGGAGATGCCACATGAAACGGGACGAACTCACGACAGCGAACTTGCCACGGATGCGGTTGAGATAGAGCTCTTCTGCTATGACTACGGCTACCTGTACGAGGATCAGCGCGCTCATGATGGTGAGTAGCGGCTCGAGCCAGTTGGGACTCTCGCCCGAGAGCACGTAATCCATAAATATGGTCGAGAGCGATGTGCTGACTATGGAAGTCACGGTTGCAACCGCACATGCTAGGGAGACAAAGAGAATGGGAACGCCCATGCCTTTGAGTCGCTTGCGGATAAAGGAGACGGTGCTCGCCTGCGAGCCGCGCCGCTCAAAAGCCTCGGTGGGTTCAAGCATGAGCACGATGCCGGTGAAGCATCGATCGAACTCCTCCATGGTGACCTTTACGGCACCTCGGGCGGGATCATTGAGATATGCCCATTTGCCGCGGAATCCGTTGAGCACGACGAAGTGGTTGAAGTTCCAGAAGACAATGCAAGGGTAGACTGCTTTGTTTTGCACGCCTTGCAAGGAGAATGTGTAGCCGTGAGCTTCCATGCCGTAGGCCCGAGCGGCTTTGAGCACGTTGATAGCTTTTGAGCCATCACGTGATACGCCGCATTCCACGCGAACCTTTTCCAGAGGCTCCCAACGGCCGTAATGCGCAAGGATCATGCAGAGACAGGCAGCTCCACACTCGGTAGCCTCCATTTGCATGATGACGGGGACATTCTTTACCAGGGTTTTCTTCGGAGCGTTCTTGGCCGTCATGTGGGTCACCTATTGATTGCCGAGTATGAGGTTGAGCGGATGCGTTTCTGAGACAGTGATGTAGACGGGAATGATTTGCGATTTTCCATCTAGGTTGGAAGGGGCTTTGAACGTGACCTCGTAGTTCCAGTCGGTGAGTGTCACCGACTCCATGAGATAGTCGCTGTTGATGTGGGACTTGACCTCAGCCCTGGAATCGGGGATCGTATCGATGGCTATGTCTGTGGTCTTTTGGTCGCCCACCGATGCCGAGGCCCCGCCTCTTTTGATCTTTTCTGCAGTGGAAGCGTCTACCCAGCAAACAACGGTATCGTCTTCGAGAAGACCAGCGACCGATATGGTGGTGGGGATGATGGCGGTCGCAGCCCAGATCGCCAGTCCGCCAAGCAGGAGCAGAGATGCGATAAGCACGATCCAAGCACTCGGGTTCGTAACGCGTATGTATTTGTCCAAGTCATCCGCGTTTGCAATGCGATTGAGCGCCGACTGACGGAAAATGCTCTGGTCTTCGCCTTGCGTGTCTGCCATGGTTCGCCTCCTTGCGGGCGCTAATGCGCAAACTAAACCTTATTCCATGATACTATGAAATACCGTCTGCGATTGTAGGCAAATGAGCGACGGCTTGACGTTCTCCAGCCTTGTGGGCGCTTGTTCTAGAAGGCCCAGCGAAGAATATCGAACGGTCTTCCCGTCCCACGACTTTTTCGAAAGAGCCTGAGACAAGGTATCGTTTGTCTTTAAGAGACAAAAAGGTGCCCCATAGGCGTTTATGATAAACCCATGGGGTACCTTTGCATCAAAACCTACCCAATGTCTTTTGAGGATGCAGCGTATGTCGCTGGGCTACTCCTGCCGAGACGTAATTGTTCGGCGCGTCCTTAGCCCTTCTTTTGGTTTGCCATGACGCCAACGAGGGCATGCGGTACGTAGGGCTCTTCCAGATAGGCGATGTCTTCTGGCGAGAGTACGAGATCGGCCGCTGCTGCTGGGCCGTCGATGTGATGCGGCTTGGTGGCTCCTACTACCGGGCTCGTGACTTTGGTGAGCAGCCAGGCGAGGCTTATGGCTGTCATCGTCGTCTCGTACCTTTCGGCCACCTCCGCCACACGTTCGACGATGAGGGAGTCTTGGGCGGCGGTGGCGTCGTATTTGCCCTTGGCAAACGTGTCTAGCTCCAAGCGCTTGCTCGTCTCACCCGGCTTGCGTGCGAGCCTGCCGGCCGCAAGGGCGCTATAGGGCACGGTGGAAATCTGGTCCTCGGCGCAGAGTTGCAGCAGCTCGCGCTCGTCTTCGCGGAAGATTAGGTTCATGTGGCTCTGGATGACCTCGAAGCGTGCCCAGCCATGAGCGGCGGCGATGTCGTTTGCGCGTGCCAGTTGGTAGGGGTGGCAGTTGGATACGCCGAGCGCCCGTATCTTTCCGGCAGCGATGGCGCCGTTGAGCGCTTCCATGCTCTCCTCGATTGGCGTGTGATAGTCCCAACTGTGCATGTAATACAAGTCGATGGTGTCTACACCCAGACGGCGCAGGCTATTGTCTATGCACGTGCGTATGTAATCGGCGCCGCTCGTTCCGTCGGAAGCGCCGTCTGGACGAGGGCTGTACTTGGTGGCGATGACCCATCGGTCGCGTGGGGCGAGCGAACGCAGCGCCTCACCCACGTACTCCTCGGAGGTTCCAAACGAGTAGGCCATGGCCGTATCGAAGAACGTTATGCCGGCATTGAGAGCTTGAGCTATGATGGCCTTCGTGTCGTCGGGTCCGAGCGTCCATTTGTGCAGGGCGTTTTCGGTCACCTTGCCAAAGCCCATGCAGCCTAGGCAGAACCTGCTCACCTCGATGTCTGTGCGTCCAAGCTTTGCGTATTGCATCTCTTTCCTCTCTCGCAACTTCTACAATTTATCAGTGATACGTCGTCTACTACGGGCAGGAGATCAAATGAAGCTCAATGCCGTGCACCACGTTGCCATTATCGTATCGAACCACGAGGTTTCGCGCGTTTTCTACGCGAACAAGCTCGGTTTTTAGGTCGACCGTGAGAGCTGACGTCCGCAAAAGAGCGACGGGCGGCTCGATCT
>CACXZL010000197.1 GCA_902772085.1 uncultured Coriobacteriaceae bacterium
CTGCTCACCGTGCTATGCGGGATACGAACAAGCCCTTGGGCGTGTGGGTTCCTTCGTCACGTGCCATGCGCTTCGGGCGGAGTGGAGCTTCGATGCGGGGCAGGAGCTCGTAGACGCGCTGGATCGAGGCGTTGGCCTGGCGTTTCTCGCAAATCCAAACAACCCCACGGGGCGTTGCCTGCAAAGGGACGTGTTGGTGGCCTTTCTTGAGAGGGCGCGGCGATTCCAGACGGTCGTGGCCTTGGACGAGTGCTTCATCGATCTCACGGAATGTGCGGGGTCGAACGACCTTTTGGCGGACAATCCCTCTCTCGTGATCGTGAAGGCCTTCACCAAGTCGTTTGCGCTGGCGGGTCTGCGCATCGGGTATGCCCTGTGTGCAGACGAGGAGTTGGTACGTCGTCTACGCGAGGTCGGCCAAACGTGGGCAGTGGGCGTTCCGGCGCAGATTGCCGGCGTGGCATGTACGTCCTGCCGCGAGCACTTGTGCGAAAGCCGACGTCTCGTCGCGCACGAGCGCGCAAGGCTGTACGAGGCGCTCGACGCGCTTCGTCTGCACGTGGTGGAGGGGCAGGCGAACTTTCTTTTGTTTGAGGGCCCGGCATCTCTGGGTGACGACTTGCTGGCGCGAAAGATCCTGATACGGTCATGCGCGAACTTTTCGGGGCTCGGCGATCGCTGGTGGCGCATCGCCGTCCGCACCCCTGAGGAAAACGACGAGTTGATTGCGGCGATGGGAGAGGTGCTACGATGAGCGCGCGGCCTCTGATGGTGCAGGGTACGATGTCGAGCGTCGGCAAGAGTTTTCTCGTGGCGGGGCTTTGCAGGGTCCTCGCGCAGGATGGCGTGCGCGTGGCACCCTTCAAGTCGCAAAACATGGCACTGAACTCGGCGGTGACGCGCGAGGGGCTGGAGATGGGGCGTGCCCAGGCGATGCAGGCCGAGGCGGCAGGCATAGAGCCCGAGGTGGCCATGAATCCGGTGCTCCTCAAGCCCACCACGGATGTAGGCAGCCAGGTGATCGTGCATGGCCGTCCAGTGGGGACGATGCCCGCTCGTGAGTACTTTGCCTTCCGGCACACCCTCAAGGAGCCGATCATGGAGGCGTATCGCGCGCTCGCACGCAGCTACGACGTCGTGCTCATCGAGGGTGCCGGAAGCCCGGTGGAGCTCAACCTCAAGCGGGACGACATCGTAAACATGGGCATCGCCGCCCTCTGCGACGCTCCGGTGCTGCTGGTGGGCGACATCGACCGCGGGGGCGTGTTTGCCCAGCTCGTGGGTACGATGATGCTGCTTGAACCAGCAGAGCGCAGGCGCGTGAAGGCCACCGTGGCAAACAAGTTCCGCGGCGATGTCACGCTCTTCGACGAGGGCATACGCATCCTGGAGGAGAAGACGGGCGTGCCAGTGGCGGGACTGGTGCCCTATATCCAAGTGGACTTGGACGACGAGGACAGCGTGTCGGACCGCCTGGAGAGACGCGAGCATGCGGGACTCGTGGATGTCGCCGTGGTGCGTCTCCCCAAGATCTCGAACTTCACCGACTTCAACGCACTCGAGGCCACTGGCGTGGCGTACGTGCGTTATGTGAGCGAGCCCCAGGAGCTGGGGACGCCGGACCTCGTGGTGCTGCCTGGCACCAAGGCGACGATGGCCGACCTCGCGTGGCTGCGCTTGACGGGCCTCGACAAGGCCGTCGGGGACGCTGCCCAAATCGGCATTCCGGTGCTGGGCATCTGCGGCGGATACCAGATGCTGGGGCTTTCCATCTCGGACCCGTGCGGCGTGGAAGGCGGGGGAGAGACGGACGGTCTCGGCCTGCTGCCGATACGCACGGTCTTTGGCACAAAGAAGCGCACGGTGAGATCGCGTGGGAGGTTCTTGCGGGCGGAAGGCCCGCTCGAGGGCTTGTCGGGCATGCGTGTCGACGGCTATGAGATACATATGGGCACGACGAGACTCGAGGGGGGCTCTGCCCTCGTGGAGCTGATCGAGGCGGATGGAACGCGTCGGCTAGAGGGATGCCAGACGGACAACGTGTACGGCTGCTACCTGCACGGCCTCTTTGACGACCCTCAGGCAAACCGCGGGTTGCTGCAATCGCTCATGAGCGCGAAGGGGTTGGATGGGGCCGAGGCGTGCGAGGTGGACATGAAGGCGTACCGTGAAGGGCAGTACGACATGCTGGCCGCATGCATACGCGCACATCTCAACTTGGAGCTTATATACGAGATCGTCGAGAAGGGTGCCTCATGAGCGAATGGCGACCTATCTACACGGATCCCGCCGAGATCGAGGCGAAGAGCTTCGAGACCATAGCCTGCGAGATGGGGCCGCGCGACTTCGACGCGATGACAGATCTGGTCGTGCGTCGGGTCATCCACGCGACAGCCGACTTCGACTATGCGGACAACCTGTGCTTCTCGCCCGATGCGGTGGCGTGGGGCGTCGAGGCGTTGCGCGGCGGGGCCGAGGTGGTGACCGACACCACGATGGTCGCCGCTGGCATAAACAAGCGCGTGCTCACGAGCCTTGGTGGCGCGGTGCACACCTTCATCGCCGATGCGGACGTGGCCGAGGAGGCGAGGCGGAGAGGTGCCACACGCTCGGCCGTGAGCATGGAAAAGGCCGCGCGGCTCACAGGACCGCTCGTCTACGCCATAGGGAACGCCCCCACCGCGCTGGTGCGCATCCACGAGCTGCTGTGTGCGGGTGAGATGCCCATGCCCGAGCTCGTGATAGGCGTACCGGTGGGGTTCGTGAACGTAGTGGAGTCCAAGGAGCTCATCATGACCAGCGCGAGCCGCCACATCGTCGCACGCGGCCGCAAGGGAGGGTCCACCGTGGCGGCCGCCATCGTAAACGCCCTGCTCTATATGGCCGTATCACATGCGTGACCCCTTGGTTTGAGGAAGGAGATAAGATGCATGAGTTTCAGGAACTGTCCATATCGGCTCCTGACGAGGGTGCCATGCGCGCCGCGCACGATCGTTGGAATTCCATCGCGAAGCCCGTCGGGTCACTCGGAGCCCTCGAGGATGCGGTCGTAAAGATCGCGGGCCTCACTGGGAGTCCCACGATCGATTTGGACAAACGCTGCGTGGTGGTGCTCTGCTCCGACAACGGCGTGGTGGAGCAGGGGGTGTCGCAGAGCGGTGGCGATGTGACGGTGCTCATCGCTCGCAACGCGGCGCGCGGCATCTCGTCCATAAACAAGATGTGCGAACCCGTGCGCATCGACTGCATTCCCGTAGACATGGGCATGCGCGAGCGGGTGGACGAGCCGGGCATGCGCGACTGCAGGATAGCGGCGGGCACCGGTGACATTTCGCGTGGTCCGGCGATGTCGCGCGCGCAAGCCGTCAAGGCCATGCAGATAGGCGTCGATCTCGTGGGGGAGCTGGCGTGCGCGGGCTACGGCATCATAGCCACGGGAGAGATGGGCATAGGAAACACCACCACCTCCACCGCCATCGCCTGTGCGCTCACGGGCATCGTGCCGCAGGAGCTTGCCGGTCCCGGCGCCGGCCTGCCTGAGGAGGGCGTACGCCACAAGGCAAAGGTCATCGAGCGTGCGCTGATGGTCAACGACCCCGACCCGTCCGACCCCTTGGACGTGCTCGCCAAGCTCGGTGGATTCGACATCGCCGCCATGTGCGGTGTCTTTTTGGGAGGGGCGCTCTATCGGGTGCCCATCGTCATCGACGGCTTCATCAGCGCGACGGCTGCGTACTGTGCCTGGCTCATGCGACCCGAGTGCAGGTATGCCATGCTCGCCTCTCACCAGTCGGCCGAGCGTGCGGCTTCTACGTTGCTCGAGCGCATGGACTTGAAGCCGATCATTTGTGCCGACATGCGGCTTGGCGAGGGCACTGGAGCAGTGTGCCTCATCCCCTTGCTGGACATGGCGCTCTCGCTCTATAGCACCGGTCCCACGTTTGCCGACTGCGGCATCACCTCGTACAAGGTGGAGCAGTGATGCGACTCGTGCTCATACGCCATGCGGCGACAGCGGGAAATGAGGCGCATCGCTACGTGGGCAAGCGTACCGACGAGCCTCTGAGCGCTGAGGGCAGGCGGCAATGCGAGCGGGCAGGAGCCTATCCGAGCGTGGACCGCGTGTACGTGAGCCCCCAGCTGAGGGCGCGACAGACGGCGGAGCTGTGCTTTCCGCTTGCGCGACAGGTCGTGGTGCCGGGAATCGAGGAGTTCGATTTCGGCGTCTTTGAAAGACGGACGGGTGACGAGATGGCCGATGACGTGCGGTATCGCCGATGGGTGGAGAGCGGTTGCGTGGCACCTTGCCCTGGCGGCGAGACGCGCGACGAGTTTGCGAGGCGTACGCAAGACGCGCTCTGCCAACTCCTGCAGGATGCGGCGGGTCGCAAAGAGGGGCTGGTGGTCGTGGTGGCGCATGGCGGCACCATCATGGCCGCGCTCGACGGCTTCTACGACAAGCACGCGCGCAACTGCGAAGGCTACGAGGCGCGCGTGCTGATAGAGGGCACGCGCGTACGTCTCGTCGATGACCGGCCTATTTTGCTGGCTGAATGCTTTGGGAGCTGAAGGTGAGCTCGTAAGTGATCTCATGTGGGGTGCTCATGGCGGTGGTGTCGGCCACCACCTCCAAGGGCCTGTCAAAGTCGGAAACAGGGATCTGAAACTCCG
>CACXZL010000198.1 GCA_902772085.1 uncultured Coriobacteriaceae bacterium
TCACACCCGTCTGGATGAACATGGTCGATATCGTGATGACGATGGTGAGGAATGTCATTACGAGCGAAGGGACAAGGAGCTCGGGCGTGTAGTGGAGGATCTGTCCCATGTAGGCAAGGGAGAAGAGCGAGGTGAGTCCCGTAGAAAGCACCATGCTTACCAGCTGGTTGGCCAGGGTGCTCATGTATCCCAACCGGTTTGAGAGCTCGCCGGCACTGTAGTTCTTGAAGAACGAGGCCGGCAGTGACAGCATGCGCATCATCGTGGCCGCCTCGATGTTGACGCTGAGCTTGGTGTCGATGCGGCTGCTTGCCAACGCGCGCACCGTGGTAAACATCAAGGAGCTTATTGACGTGCAGACAAGATAGATTCCCGCTCCCAGCAGCATCTGCGTGCTGCGCGACGCAATCACGTCCGAGAAGAGCAAGGCGTTTATCCGAGGTACCAGAAGGCCGACGAGCGTGACGGCCAACATGGCCAAGACAAGCATCGCAAGGTCGGCGGGGGCAATCTGCTCGACGATGAAGCGCAGGAATAGGGGAATGGTCAGTTTCTTGAGCGGGAAGGGCTTGTAGAAGGCAAGGGCTTCCTCATCAATCAGACCCTCGGTCTTGCGGTTAAGGCTAACGTACTTGCCCTTCTTGCGGTCGTAGAAGCGATACCCGCTCAGCCCCCACGGAAGCAGCGCCACCATGCTGCCATCATCCTTCCGCGTGCCCAGCATGGCGCCAACGGCGTCCTTGTACCAACCCTTATCGAGGCGCACCATACGGCGCATGATGCCATACGGATGCATCAGATAGTCGAGCACCTCGTGTACGTCCAGAATGGTCTCGGGAACCTCTTGGGGCTTTACGTGGTAGTACCGCAGGATCTCTTCGATGGCGTCAGTGGCGACTTCCCTGTTATCGCTGAGGGCGCTGGATATCTTGTGGCCCATGACCGCTTCGGCGATGTCCTCAAGCGAGTCGGCAAAGGCCTCGTCGTCTGCCTGTTTGCGCTGACGTATCTGCTCGTTAAACCAGCCCATGGCCTCGCCTCCCCTCACTCGCTGCTGACAAGCGCCTTGTAGGCGCCGCCGAGGGCCATCAGTTGTGAATGCGTTCCTCGCTCGACGACCTTGCCGTGGTCGAGCACGATGATCTCGTCGCAATCGCGTACGGTACTCAGGCGATGGGCAATGACCACACAGGTGATGCCACGTTCCTTGATGTACTCGACCACCTCGTACTCGGTGCGAGCGTCCAATGCGGAAGTGGCCTCGTCCATGATGACTATGGTCGGGTCTTGGGCCAGCACGCGGGCAATCTCGAGTCGCTGCCGCTGCCCGCCCGAGAAGTCCTTGCCGTTCTCGGTGATCTTGCTTTGGTATCCTCCCGGGCGACGCATGATGTCCTTGTGGATGCTGGCGTCGCGTGCGGCAAGGATCATCTCGTAGTCCTCGATGGAGTTGTCCCACATCTTGATGTTGCTTGCAATGCTGCCCTCAAAGAGGGTGATGTCTTGGTCCACAACGGCCACTGACCCCGTGAACACGCTGCGGTCAATCTGGGAGGCGGGTGTGCCGTCAAAGAGTATCTCGCCGCTCCACGGCTGGTAGAGCCCCGAGATGAGCTTGGCGATCGTCGACTTGCCGCATCCCGAGGCGCCCACAAAGGCCACGCGCTGGCCAGGCGCCACCTCTAGGTTGAAGTCCTCGATGAGCGGATTTGCGAGGCGCGAGTAGCCAAAGGTCACATGGCGCATGGAAAGGGCACCCTTGAGCTTTGCGTAGTCATCGGTCTGAGACTCGTGCTCAAACACGGGGTCGTCGGGGTACTCCATCACGTCCTCGACACGCTCCATGCTGGTGCGCATCTCTTGGATCGTCTCGCGGGCGGAGATGAGCTTTCCGGCAGGCGCGAGGAACGAGGACATGATGCCCTGGAAGGCCATGATCATACCCTTGGTAAACTGGCCATGCATGGTGAGCCAAATGCCCAGCACCAGCACGAGTGCGCTCGTTATTTCGTTGACAGCGCCGGGTATGAGGCCAATGATTTGGTCCTGCTTCTGGTAGCGCACGTTTTGGGTGCTGACAGAGGCCTGGTAGCCGGCCCATCGCTCAAAGTAGCCGTCCTCCGCACCGCTTGCCTTGATGGTCTCGATCATGTCGACCGCAGCCACCGTGGCCGAGACGAGCTTTCCTTGGTCGCGCATCATGACGCGCGTGAGGTTGACGCGCTTCTGCGAGATGAACTGCGATACGACGGTGTTGACTATCACCGAAAGGAGGCCCACGCAGGTCAATATGGGCGAGTAGCGCACCATCACCACCAGATAGAAGACCATCATGGCAGTGTTGAGTATCAAGGGCGTGACAGTATTCACCAGGGTGCTGGCAATGGAGGCGTTCAGCGACTTGCGGCTTTGGATGTCACCTGCCAGGCGTTGGTAGAAGAACTCCATGGGAAGGCGGAGGACCTTCCACATATAGCTTGCATTGCCTACGGCATCCATCTTGCCGTTGACGCGAAGGGAATACACCGCATTGATCCACGCGCTCACAAGCTGCAACAGCGTGAGGAGTCCCAGTCCCAAGAAGAAGGGGACTACCCAGTTCTTGTTGAGTCCCGGGAGGAGTTGGTCGAGGAACACGCGGGTGAATCCCGAGTTCAGAATGTTGGTCAGCGAGGCGATTACGGTCGTAAGAACAATGAACACTGCGGCAGCCGCAGTTCCCTTAAGCCGCTTTCGGGCAAAGTCGATGACGCTCTTGGGCTTGCCGGAGGGCACAAAGTCCTCTCCCGGCTCCATGACAAGCGCGACTCCCGTAAAGGCCTCGTTAAAGCGCTCTCGGCTGACGGAGCAGGCGCCATTGGCTGGATCGTTGAGGTACACCTTGTCGCCACGAAAGCCGTCGCAGACCACAAAGTGATTGAGCTCCCAGTGGACGATGCAGGGAAAGGTCCCTTCTCGCTCAAGCTCGTCCGGCTCGACGCGATAACCGTCTGCCTTCAAGCCATAGCTGCGGGCCGCCCGCAGCAGATTCCGGGCATTTGATCCATCCCGGCTTACGCCACAGTCGGCCCGCACCTGTTCAAGCGGTATCCACTTGTTGTAATAGGCTAAAACCATGCAGAGAGAGGCGGCGCCGCATTCGAGCGCCTCCATTTGCATCACCACGGGGACCTTTGCGACCCCGTGGTGGATGGGATGCTTGACCTTGCTTTGCGCCACGGTCCTCTCTCCGGTTTGGCAATCGCTGCCCTAAACGTTTACCTCACGTTGTTGGGGTTGACGTACCCATACTTCTGGGTCTTGCGGTCGAAGGCAAAGTACCAGCCGGCCTCGCGGTAGGTGCTGTGGACCAGGATGGGGTCGCCATTCTGATAGCCGATGCCCGGGATGATCGAGCCTTCGGGGCTGCGGCGGAAGGTCAGGCAAGCGCTGTCGTCCCAGCGGACCACGTTGCAGACCGTGCGCGTGACGAAGAGGGAGAGATCGTGGACGTAGTCGTAGCCATTGCCGCCGGCAACCTCACCGAGCTCCTGATCGTTCATTACCTTCTCGTTATCCATGGTTGTTCCTTTCTGTTGCAAACCTGCTTTGGTCATTACGGTACGCTGTTTGGCCATGCGAGCGGCTCTTGCTTAGTCGCCGTGTCTCCCGCTGGTTGTTATGTTATACGTAGCTCCCGTCAGTGCTGTCTCAAAAAAGAAAGAATTAATTGAGAGTGATTGTTTCTTCCCGCGTGCGTTGGGAAGTGGGTGCCCAAGCCCTCTGGCGTTGACCACACTTAGTTGGTTACGAAATAGATGGGGTGCACTTCCTTGATGCTCCCGTCTGGCTTTTCGACTTCAACCGTGCCAAGGACGCTCCATGCCAGCATGCCCGCCAGAAGAATCGCCGTTGCCAGCAGCACCAGCCATACCGAAGGCGTGGCAACGCGAATGTAGTCCTTAAGCTCCTCGGGAGAGTTGATTCGCTCAAGGCTCTCTTTTCTGAACTGCTCGTTCACGCCTGCATCCCCTCTCGATGGCCGTGGGCGCACGTCACTCTGGTTGAGGACATGGTACCCCGTATGGCTCTGTCATATCTACGCGGATTCGGACAAAAAGCGGACGAATACGGCCGCAATTTGTCCGAATCCGCGTAGATATGGACCGTTGTGCGTATGGCTGGCGTATCGTAGGGATATCAGCTTGTGACGGAAGGGAGCTCCCATGTATCGCACGCGTTGGTACAAGGATGCCGTGTTCTATCAGATCTGGCCACGAAGCTTCTGCGATGGCAACGGCGACGGCATCGGGGATTTGTGGGGCGTGCTGGGCAAGCTCGACTACATCGCAAGCCTGGGGGTCACGGGCATCTGGTTCAGCCCGCTCTACCCAAGCCCACAGGCAGACTATGGCTACGACATTGCCGACTATTACGACATCAATCCCGAGTACGGATCGCTCGAGGTGTTCAAGCAGGTGCTAGATGGCGCACACGAGCGTGGCCTGCGCGTGATCATGGACCTTGTGGTCAACCACACCTCCGACGAGTGTGCCTGGTTTGTAGAGAGCCGCACCTCGCGCGACAATCCCTACGCCGACTGGTACATCTGGCGAGATGGCAAGACGCCCGGGGCACCCGAGGCTGGCGGAACCCCGCCTAACAACTGGGATAGTCTCTTCGAGGGGGA
>CACXZL010000199.1 GCA_902772085.1 uncultured Coriobacteriaceae bacterium
CTTGGACTCATGGAAGAGGTTGAGGTTGCACACGTAGGGTGTTTTCTCATAGTACGACATCTTTGAGGTGGTCGTATCGATGGCCGACCCGCCTTCCGAGCGCTTCCTATAGCGATACGAGCCGTTTTTGCACACGCCATAGTACCGCTCACGCATCATCAGCGGCCCCACGATCTTGAAGTCCTCGGCAAAGTCCAGGCTAGGGTCGAATCTCTCGTGCTCCAACAAAGGTGCCTGCACAAACATGTTGCTAAACGAAAGCTGTATCACATCCGCATCTCGCAAAATGTCGATCACGCGGTCGCTCGCGTATTTGTAGTCGAGCGGATGCGGGCCCTCGAAGGCACCAAAAAACCAATGGCGCATAGATACCATGTGCACTTCAGGATGCTCCGCGTTGAAACGCAACGCCACCTCGAACGCATCGCTGCTCCAAAGATCGTCCGAGTCCAGGAAGTTTATCCACAAACCGCGCGCGTGATCGAGGCCGAGATTGCGCGCCGCAGAAACTCCCGTGTTCTCTTGAGGAAGAAACACGACGTTTGAGGGAAAACGCTCGGCATAGCGCCTGCAGATGCTTGCGGAGTCGTCTGTACTGCCGTCATCCACGAGCACCAGCTGCGTGTCACCAAAGCCCACCGACTGCCCGATGACGCTTTGGATGCACTCCTCAAGATAGGCCGCCGTATTGTACACGGGCACGACGACGCTAAACACGAACTCATACCCCTGCCGTGCCGCAGCCAGTCTTTGTCGTTCGAGCAGCTCATCAACGCCGATGTCCATCACGAACCCCCTCTTCCCATCACAACCGGTGGACACGCGAAAGGATAGCCTCGTTCCCGTACCCCATCGGCAAACCGTTGGGCATCCCTTTGGCGGGATTACGCTCCCTGCGCAAACGCCCGCATAGCCTGCAAGGCCTCTGCGGCCTCGAGCGCACCGCCAGCATAGTGGTTGTGACCAAGGATGTCGGTAGGCAGGTAGGGCGTCTCGCGGCCATAGCTTACGTCGCATATCTTCACCGGCTCGCGAGGCACGCGCACCCCATAGCCCTCATAGCAGGCGCTCTGGGTAGGCAGGATGTGCGTGATGTCCCAGTAGAAGGAACGATCTGGCACCTCGCATAAGCTTTCTATGCTAAAGACGAGTGCCGCCGCACCATCGCCCGGCTCATCGTCTGTGGCACCGATGAGCCCTTCCTTGCGCGCCTTGTCCAAGTAGCGCCACATCACGTCCTCGATTTGCCGCACGCACCGCTCCTCGCACTTCTGGTCGAGCGCATCCCACCCCACCTCTATAACCTGCGAGCAGACACCACTCCCCCGCCCACGTAGGAACGGATGGGTAGCCCAATAATTCAAGGGGCCGTCCTGCACCATCATGCCCTCAAGCTCAGAGACCATCTGATTGTGCAGTTCCCACATGCGACGGTTCGACGCCTCGTCACACACGGACGACGTGTCGTAGCTCGAAAGGTCGATGAAGCACGGGATGCGTTTGTCCGTAGAGCAGAACCGCACTTGGCGCACCTTCACGATGCCATCGTAAATCACCGTGACCTCATACCCCTTGCCAATGGCCGGCTCTTCGCATGACGGGTCGTTGACTTTGCGCAGGTAGTCCGCAAGGCGCTCCACGTCCTTGCGCCTCATGCCCACGTCCACGTCGTCATCCCAGGGAATGGCACCTTCTCGGTATACCGTCGCCACCAGCGAGCCAAACGAGAGCCAGTACTCAATCCCCAGATGCCCGCATATGACGTCCAACTCATGCGCGAGCCGTGCCGTGGCAAGCTGCGACACACGCATGGCGCCAGTCGCCGGAGGAATGCTGGCAAAGAGTCGCTTCATCATGTCACGGTCTTCTTCGCCACCATTCCTATAGATCTCCTGCAAGAAGAACTGGTTTTGCATCGTACGCGCCTGTGTCAGAGCGCCCTGCTGACGTATAAGGTCTGCCTGCTCGCGTTGCAGTTGCTCGTGGCGTCGCATCAGTTCTTGGCACAGCGCGAGCGTGTCGCGTTGAGCGAGCTCTATGCCCCTGAGCTGGTCTGCCACATTTGACGAGAGGCGGTCGAGCTTTGCGTTGAGCGTATCCACCCTGCGGTGGAACGACCGTGAGGAAGGAGGCAGAAGACGTGTCTTTGCGCGTTCGAGCAGCTTGGCAATGCGGGACATGACCGGCCTTTCTCGTGTGGGACTATAGAATCATGTTGTTTACGATGGAGTTGAGCTTCTCCGACAAGCACTCTACAGGAATGCCCGCTTCCCCGATAACGTTGTCAAACACGTCGTTTATGTAGGCGTCTTGACCGAGAAAGACACCCGAGAAGTGCGTGCCAGAGATGGTATTGCGCGCAACGATGTTCTCGAAGCAAGGAGCGAAGTCGAGCTCACGCACCTCGTTTGGCTCATAGTCGGGACGCAGGTCGGTGCTGAGCTCTATGCCATAGAAGTGGAACCGGTGGTTTTGCCCCACGTTGTTGCTCGTCACCTCATTGCAGAGGATGACGTTGCGCACGCTGGCTCGTACCATCTTTATGCCGGTACCAGAGTTTTGCGAGACCTCGTTCTGATAGATGATGTTGTACGCAGCGTTGTCGAGCGAGATGCCCGGCACCTTAGCCGGTGACGATCCGTCTGCCAAGACGCCGAAGTCTTGGATATAGTCGTCCTTGAGCTGCTGCGCGTCCATGTGGAACCTGCCGCCATTGGCATGGATGATGTTGTGCGCCACGTAGGTGCCGCACGTTCCGAAGTCGAGACACATGCCTTCTTTGTTGTTGCGCTCTATGACGTTGCCCACGATGTAGTTGCAGTATCCGGCGTGTGAGTACAAGCCGTTTGAAGCCCCGTCACGGATGACGTTGCGCGTGATCACGAGGTCGTGCGGCGCCTCCACGCGGCTCGTGAGGTCGTGCCGCCTCCAGGGGTTGTAGGCGGTGTCGATGTTTTCTATATCCAGCGCAGAAAACACGATGCCCCCGCTGAAGTTCCCCGTACCGCCTACGTGGTCGAGCACGTTTTGCTCTACGACGCCCCGCTCCACCACGCCATGCAAGAGAATGGCGCCATTTCTCGTATGGGATATGCGATTGTCGCGCAGGACGAAGTGCTTGTTTTCTCCCATGATGCAGATGGCCTTGGCGCGGCACCTCTCGATGTGGTTGTCTTCCACCACAAACCGTTGGCTACGCTTCACATAGAGCGGGTAGTCGCAGCAATCGACGATATGAAAGCCCGAAACCACGACGTCGGTCACTTCGTTCAGCACTATGGCCTTCTCCACGGGCTCTGGTCCCGCGACGAGCCTCACGCCATGCCCGTAGAGCGACGTCTGCGCAGGAACGACGATGGTTTTGTCCAACGTGAGCATGGGTGACGCCACATGCACCGTATCACCAGCATGCGCCTTGAGAAAGCGTGAGAGCTCCCCCGTGGTAGCGCCATCGAACTCCACCTGGCGCGACTCCGCACCCAAAGACGCCGTACGCTCGTGCACTTCGTTGTAGATGAGCCTTACATTTGCTTCGGGAAACTCAAAGCTCTCAGGATCGAGGCCAAGCGCACGCATGCGCTGTACCGCGAGCAGCGAATCCACATACCTGCCCTGGTCTTCCAGACTCATACGTGCAAGCGGGGGCAAGGCAAAGCGGCCAAAGAGACTCAGCCTATCAAGGTCGCTCAGGCTCATGGGGCCTTGGGGCTCATCGCCCGCAAAGACAAGCTTCTTTACCTCTACGCGCTCCCGCACGACTATAGGCGTCGGCTCCTCTGGACGGCGGACTCTTCTCATAAGCCTCTTTGCGAGCTTCTTGCCCGCTCGTGATATAGGATTCTGCTCAGCGACCATGGCATCTCCTTGCGTACGACACACGCGAAACCCGCTACTTGACGTCTGCTCCGTGCTTGTAGGTATCGAGCTCCAGGTACTTCGACCAGAACTCCTCGGACTTCAGGTACGGACCGGCTTGTTTCCAGCGCGCCTCCACGGCCTCATGGTCCTTGGCATACGCTTTCACAAGCTGGCTGTAGCGTTTCACGAGCTGCCTGTAACGTCGCCTATCCATGTGCCGCTCGCTGCCCATGGTGCCCATGGCGTTTGTCATAAGCACCCTGTCGTGGAAGTGAATGAGCTGGATAGGATAGCGATTTGCATTGAACTCGATGCCCACGGTCTCATGGCTGAGGAACCGCTGGGGTATGAAGCGGTGGCCGTTGCGCGTCCAACGATTCAGACGCCCCTGCCACGTCTTCACGATGCCCTGCGGGATTACGTTATACAAGTCGACTCCGTGGATATCGAGCTCCTCGATCGGCACGAACTTCTCCGCGATGGCGGACTTCTCCTTCAGCAGCTTTTCGCACTGCTCGATCTCCAAGAATTCCGGCCCCTTGAGATAGTCTTCCAGCGCGTCGAGCATCAGCTCGCATGCCCCATAGTTGAACTGCTTGATCTCGTTGTCGAAGCCCTTTACGAAGAGCTTGTTGAAAAAGTCCACCGTAGGGCACACGCCACTTGCCGCCTTGATGATGAGGCTGTTTCTCACACCGCAATACCGCTCGTAGAACGCGTTGTACCGCACGCTGAAGTCCTCGTGCCAGACGTTGATGCCGTTCATCGTCATGAACTTCGG
>CACXZL010000200.1 GCA_902772085.1 uncultured Coriobacteriaceae bacterium
CACGAGCTCGTGCGACCGTTCTGCGAGGCGGCGGGGAATGCGGCCGCAGCCGACCTCTACCTAGCTCAGAATGCACGCATGAGCCCAGGCTGGGAGCTGTCCTACCTGGGCATGTTCCAAGGGAGGGAAGGTTCGCCCCTGCGTGTGGGAGGCTATGTAGACGCAATCGAGAAGGATCGGTGCGCCGATGATCCCACACGCATCAGCCGCATCTTGCAAAACGCCGGCTTTCCCGCCATCCACGGCGAAGCCTTTGCACAGGCTGCGCGGGTGATGCATCTGGCGCCCAGCAAAATTGACTTTCAGGTCGACGTCTTTCCCGATGGCCGTTTGGGAGACGCGTTCGCGATAGAGGTCTTCTTTGATTGCGGTTCTTCGGCTAGCGCCCGCGAGTCGTTCACGGAAGGTGCGGGTGCACAAGTCGTAAGCCAATGCCGGGAATGGGGGATTGCAGACGAGCGAGCCGAACGCATGGTTGATATGGCTTTCATGCGCGCCTTGCCTGTGGAGATCGTGGAGGGCGTGCGAGCGTTCTTCTATTTCAAAACAATGCCATGTTGGCTCAAGCTGCGCTGGGTGAACGGCATACTTCAGCCGGCGAAGATGTACTACTTCATGTTGGCGGGTCCCATTCCAGCATGAACGCAAAAACAGGGGCCGTGCGGTCTCTGCCGCCCAGCCCGATGTCAAGGCATTTCACATTCGGGAAACGCTTGCGATCCTAATGTCCCTGCCAGCCCGGATGACGTTCTTTTTCTGCCCATTTCTGAAGGCTTTCCCCGAGCTTCATGCAGTTTTCCCTCTGCTCCGGGGTGAGTTTCTCCAGTGCTTTTTGCGTCTCGGGGTCAATCACCCCACCAGAGATCATGTCCAGATCGGCGTCGGTGAGCTCGATGCCAGAAGTCTGCGCGAGCTTCATGAACTCCTGGGGCGTCTCACAGGCCTCCGCCTTCTCGAGCATCTCTGGCGTAATGGCGTCAAAGTTCATGGTGATACTCCCTTCATCGTTGCATGAACACCTCGCAATTGGTGCGGCAATCCTTGCGCCGCGCCGATTGGCTCTTTCAGCGCAATGAGCAGTCTAGCACGTCGACTCTTCCGAGACCAGCTGTGGCATCACTGTGCTGCTCGCATGAGGATGCGCCACGCAGGCGCGGCGGCCGTCCCGTTCGGGTATCCTTATGCGACTGGCGTTTGACCAACAACAAGGAGGACCAATGTCTTGGTTCGAAACCTCTGTGTTCTATCAAATCTATCCGCTGGGCCTTTGCGGGGCCCCGCATGAGAATGATGGCGTGCTGGAGCATCGCCTGCTCAAGATAGTCGACGACGGCTGGGTCGAGCACATCAAGAAGCTCGGCGCCACTTGCGTCATCCTCAACCCCGTGTTCCAGAGCATTTCGCATGGCTACGACACGACTGACTACCTTACCGTCGACTGCCGCCTGGGCACCAACGACGACCTTCACACCGTGGTGGACGCATTCCACAAGGCGGGCATCAGGGTTCTGCTCGACGGCGTGTTCAACCACGTGGGCCGCGACTTCCCGGCATTCCGCGACGTGCTCGAGAGCCGTGGCGGATCGGAATGCTCGGGCTGGTTCAACATCAACTGGAGCGGCAACAACGAGTACGGCGACGGTTTCTCGTACGAGACGTGGGCGGGCGTTCCCTATCTGGTGAAGCTCAACCATAACAACTACGACCTTAATCGCTACTGCGCCGACGTTATTCGCACGTGGGAGCGCGAGTACAACATCGACGGACTGCGCCTGGACGTGGCCTATTGCCTCGAGGACGGCTTCCTGCAGTATCTGCGCGAGATTGCCAACGAGCTGAGCACGAAGCGCGGCGAGAAGTTCCTGCTTTTGGGTGAGACCATGTTTGGCGACTACAATCGCTGGATGGGCGACAACGTGTGCGACACCGTCACCAACTACGAGGTGTACAAGGGCCTTTGGAGCAGCATGAACTCGGCCAACATGCACGAGGTGGCCTACGCGCTCAAGCGCCAGAGTGGCTCTGACCCCTGGGACCTGTACACCGGACGCCATCTGCTCAACTTCGCCGACAACCACGACGTGCCGCGCATTGCCACCAAGCTTGAGGACAAGCGCCACCTCTATCCGCTCTACGGCATTCTCTTCGGCATGTGCGGCGTGCCCTGTATCTACTACGGCAGCGAGTGGGGGATTGAGGGCGAGCAGCATTTTGGCGACCATGAGCTGCGCCCAGCCCTCGACGCTCCCCAGTGGAACGAGCTGACCGACTACCTGTGCGCACTGGCCCATGCCAAGACGGGTAGCGAGGCCCTTTGCTGGGGCGACTATCGCGAGATTGCCGTGAACCCCCAGCAGCTTCTGTTCGAGCGCAAGAGCGACAACGAGCGGGTCATTGTTGCCATCAACGCCGCAGCCGAGCCGTATGTGTTCCACTTCGACGCCGGTTGCGGGCGTGCCGTTGACCTCATTGACGGCAGCGACCACGACTTTGGCGGCGGCAGCGAGGTTGCCCCGTTCTCCGCACACTTCTGGAAGTGTGAGCGCTAGGACGCGCTGGTAGTATCGGCAATTAAGGGACACGCCCTTTTTGCCCCGCGGGGCAAAAAGGGCGTGTCCCTTAATTGCCCCTCGTATTCCATTGCACTTGCGTATTGCAATAGAATGGGGGCAATTAGCCGCCTCATCGAAAGGACGTAGCCATGAAACAAACTCACCGGCTGCTCCGTGCTTTGATGCTCGCGCTTGTGGCATGTCTTCTTATTGCCGCAAGTCCGCTTGGTGCCTTTGCTGATGACAAGGACTACGACCTTGCCAGCACGCGCGTCTGGGCCACGGTTGGCACCGACGGCGTGGTGCATGTGTCTGAGGTGCGCACCATCGACCTCGACGGCAACTTCCATGGCTTCTATTGGGAGATAGACACCAAAAGGGGAGAGCTGGACGACGTCAGCGTCCGCGTGACCGCTGCCGGAGAGGTGGTAAACGACACCCTGACGCCCTACGAGTACGCGGGGAGCTTCTCCGATGCCGAAGGCACCTGGACGATGGAGGAGAAGTCCAACTACACGCGCGTCGATGTCCACTACGACAAGTCCGACGAGCGGGCCAGCTTCTACGTGAACTACGACCTTACCGGCGTGACGGTCAAGTGGGCCGATACTGGTGAGCTGTATTGGAAGTACGTGGGTGACCGCTGGACCAAGGACTCCAAGGACGTGGAGTGCTACGTCTTCTTTGCCGGCGCGCCCGAGGGCACGCAGATCACTGCGGGAGAGAACCTGCGCGGCTGGCTGCACAATGCCTCGCTGGTGGGCAGCATCGAGGTTCCGTCCGGCACCATTCCGGCGTGGGACGACCTTGGCCCGGGTGATGCCGGCTCGCTGGTCATGTACATGCCCGAGGTCAATTCCGGCGAGTTCGCCGAGGTGCGCGCGGTCTTTCCTGCCGAGTGGATTGGGTTTGCCGATACCCGCCAGGAGGAGCGCCTTGGTACCGTGCTTGCCGAGGAGGCCGGCTGGGCAGAGGAGGCCAACAAGCGCTTCGAGCGCGCGGGCTTCTGGGCAAACATCAAGCAGTGGATCTTGAACCTCCTCATTGTCGTGGGCGTGATCGGCTCTATCGTCGACCGCGTTCTCTATTCCCGCAAGCACCGCGCGAAGTTCGACGACAAGTACTTCCGCGACGTGCCCACCAACGACCATCCGGCAGTCTTGCACTATGTGTACCAGGGCTCGGCGGGCTCGGGCCCCGACTTCACCGCATCGCTGATGCGCCTTTCCGACATGGGCATCATCAAGCTCGAGAAGGCCATCTACCTCAAGAAGCGCTTTGCGCGTTCGCCCAAGGAGGAAGAGGACTGGCGCCTGACGCTGGTGCCCGACAAGGCGTCCAAGATCACCGACCCCATCGACCGCGCGACGGTGGAGTTCGTCTTCAACTTTGTGGGCAAGTTCGCCGAGCAGCTCGCCGACGGCAACGACCGCGCGGGCGGAAGCGTGTACATGTCCGACTTCGAGCGCATTGCCCGGGCGCACGACAAGCTCTACGAGCAGGAGCTGGAAGTCTGGAAGGATACGGTCGAGGAGCAGGTGACCGAGCGCGGCCTCAACATCGAAGCCACAGACGAGAAGGAGCACACCGACCCGCTCATCATCCTTTTGGGCATCACCTTCTTCGCGCTTGCCCTGACGGGTGCCGACCTGTTCTTCTTCTCGCAGCGTGCGTACGAGATGGCCAACGCCTGGGTGCCCATGCTCGTCCGCTTCGTGATACTTGTCGTCATATTCGTGGTGATGATCGTCCTTTTGTCCATCAAGCGCGACCTCTCCTCCGAGGCAATCGAGGTTAAGGCCAAGCTCGAGGCGCTCAGGCGCTGGCTCAAGGACTTCACGCGGCTGAACGAGGCTGTACCCACCGACGTTATCCTGTGGAACCGCCTGCTGGTGATGGCCGTTGTGCTGGGCGTTTCCGACAAGGTCATCGAGCAGCTCAAGATGGTGCTGCCCGAGGTGGTTGACGACACGAGGATGTCCAGCACCGTCATGTGGTGCTCGCCGTCAATCGGCGATCATTCTCCCGCGCACACCTTCAGCAGCGGCTTCTCGAGCGCTGCCAGCTCGAGCGGCTCAG
>CACXZL010000201.1 GCA_902772085.1 uncultured Coriobacteriaceae bacterium
TCGTTCTCGTGGTGATGTACGTCCTGTCGTTCCTCTTCAGCACCACGGCAAACCGGCTGATGGCGAGGGTTGCGTCGGGCGTGGTAAGGAACCTGCGCAGCGACATAGACGCCAAGATGCACAGGCTGAAGCTGAACTACTATGACACCCGCACGAACGGCGAGATACTCTCGGTCATCACGAACGACGTCGACGCCATAAACACGCTGCTTGGAAAGAACCTGTACCAGTGCATATCGGCAGTCGTCACGGTCGTCGGCATCCTCGTGATGCTGCTCACGGTCAACGTCTGGCTGGCGTTGATCGCGGTGCTGATGATACCGGGGACGCTGCTCGTGACGGGACCGGTGATGAGACGCGGTGCGGCGAATTTCGCAGCGCAGCAGAATCTCTTGGGGAGCGTGAACGGCTACATCGAGGAGATGTACGACGGACAGAACGTGGTCTCCTGCTTCAATTATCAGGACGAGGCGATCGAGCAGTTCGAGTCGATGAACGAGAAGCTGAGGGCCAAGGCGGAATCTGCCGAGAGGTTCTCCGGCACCATCATGCCCCTCACGCAGATGGCAAACAACATCGGCTATGCGGTCTCCGGTTTGGTCGGCTGCATGCTTGCCCTCAACGGGGTCATGACGATCGGCAGCATTCAGTCGGCGCTTCAGTACACCAAGACCTTCCAGCAGCCCTTCACGACCTTTGCCCAGATGTCGAGCCAGCTTTCCTTGGCCATGGCAGCTGGAAACCGTATCTTCGAGCTGTTGGATGCCGAGGAAGAGGTGCCCGATCCAGAAGATGGGAAGGTTCCGACGGTGTGCGACGGATCCGTGGAGTTCCGGAATGTGCAGTTTGGGTATACGCCGGACCGCCTGCTGATGACGGACGTCAGCTTCGAGGCCAAGCCGGGGCAGAAGATCGCCATCGTCGGACCCACTGGCGCCGGCAAGACGACGCTCATCAACCTGCTGATGCGGTTCTACGAGATAGGCGGCGGTCAGATCGTCGTTGATGGGGTCGATTCGAAGGAGATGACGCGCAGCGAGCTGCGAAAGCACTTCGGAATGGTCCTGCAGGACACCTGGTTGTTTGAGGGAACGATACGCGACAACCTCAGGTACTCCACGACGCGCGACGTGAGCGACGAGGAGATGGAGGCGGCGGCGAAGTCGGTATGCGCGGACACCTTCATTCATACCATGCCCGGTGGATACGACATGGTCCTGTCCAAAGGCGCAGAAAACATCTCCCAAGGTCAAAGGCAGTTGCTTACCATCGCGAGGGCGATCATCGCGGATCCTGAGATCATGATCCTCGACGAGGCGACCAGCAACGTCGACGCGCACACCGAGCAGGCGATCCAGGATGCCATGGCGGTGCTGATGAAGGGTCGCACCAGCTTCGTGATCGCCCACAGGCTCTCGACGATCCGCGACGCGAACGTGATCCTCTACATGGAAAACGGCGACATCAAGGAAGTGGGGGACCACGACACGCTGATGAAGCTCAACGGGAAGTACACGGCGCTCTACAACAGCCAGTTTGGTTGATGCGGGCCGATGCCTTCCCGGTGACGTAGGGCCGCCCCCGGCGTGGGGGGGCCGCAGCGCTGGCATGGGGCCGCCTCTGGCGTGGGGCCGCAGCATACCGCCGCATGGGCGTGGCGATGGGCTGCGGCTCCTTTCGCGTCGCCCGGGATCATGGGGGGCGAGCGCTTGTTGGGCTTTTCGACACCGCGTATAGCTAGTCTAGGGGCAAGCTGGATTTTTCATGCCCACTCACTTCGAGAAATGCGCTTGTGTTTGAAATCTGGGGCAGGTTTTCGCATATGCGCCGTACGAGACCTGCATTTGCGCTGGTAAGAGGTATCGTCTATACGTGCCCGCGATTTCGGAGACAGAAAAACCAAACCTAAACGCATTTCTCGAAGTGAGTGGGGGGTCAAAATTACAGGATTGAGATCCCGCTGTGCGACGCGCGGTTGCTCAGGCTGTCCTCCCGGGAAACTCTGCCCAAAACTCCAGGCACCTGAGCATTGCCATCGAGAACAGGTCGTTCACGCTCTTGGATCCGTGCGTCATGCTCACGGTGGACTCTATCTTGCCGTCACGGTCTCCGCCCGCACGTTGGCGAGCCCGAGTGTGGCGGCCGCGCCGAGGCCCAGACCAGAGACGGCCGTGGGCTCGTGTCCGACGGACTAGCGGTGTCCGGAAGAGCACACGCGGAGGAGCCGCGCGCGCAAAAACGGACACCTGAGCGTCGGATACGGCACCGTCGTGTCCGGAAATGCACACGCAGGGGAGCCGCGCGCGCAAAAACGGACACCTGGCAGTAGGAGCGTCGGCCAATGTTTGCGTTCGCGCTTCGCAGTGTATCAGATAAACGCGGACGAGCGCCGAGAAACTCCCCGACACCAGATGATTACCTGACGCCTCCAAAGTATCGAAGAGCATGTGCGTAGCTCGTAAGGCGGTCAGTATGCCCGCGATCATTTTCCGACGTCACGTTTGTAAGGAGAATGAGGCGCGAGAAGCTCTGGACAATGACAAAAAGTGAAACCATCACATTCTTGGCCCAAACGTTCGCGAGGGTTCCCGAGATTGCGCTCGCCTCAGCGCAGATGGGCAGACTGGGGGCGTTTTCTGGCGGACACCCCTATCTTCTGCAGCTGCTCGGGGACCACCTGTATCGTCTCGTGGAGGAAGAGTTCTCCCCGTTGGCCGGCGAGGTCGTGCCCGTACCAGATTGGGTGGTCGACCGTGCGGAGCAGCGGTCGCTTGTGGAGTACAAGGAGAACGTGCTCGATGATGTGTTGAGGGGGGTCCACCCAAAGACGCGTGAGTACATAGAGCTGGCATATTCCCTGCGAGACCACACCGGACTCATTCAGACGGCGACGCTCAACGAGCGCCTCGGCAAATCCGCCCGGGAATTGTCGACCCGTCGCGCGAGCGCTCTAAACACGCAGGTCATTCGCGACGTGGGACGAGGGAACCTGCGCTTCGCCCTGCCGCATTGCGAGTACCTTTTCGAGCCATACGAATACAGCGAATCCGAGGTGGGGGATGACGACTGGGAGCTGTGAGGTCGCCTCTAGGGACATGCGCCGTACGCGTTAGAGTGTTGAGCCGATGCGGGGCAGGCCAGCGATTAAGGTCTTGACGTCTGTGGCTTAGATACATATCATAAATGCTAACATCACTAGCAAGGAGATGCTATTTTGGCTTCTGTAGCGCAGGTGAACGTTCGCATGGACAGGGAGCTCAAGGAGCAGGGAGACGCCACCCTGAGCCTCGTGGGGAGTTCGCCAGTCAAGATTATCCGCCAGCTCTGGGAGCGTCTGGCCACGGGTGGCGATGCCTATGAGCGCATCATGGAGGTGTTGGATCCGCCTCAGGACGAGGTGGATGTAGAAGACGCGCATCAGCTCGTCGTTCGATCGGGAGACCTCTTCAAGGAATTCGGGAACTCCTTCGGCTTGGATTTGTCCACGTTCGAGCCGGACCTGCGGCCTACGTCGGAGCTGCTCGAGGAGGCGGAGTGGGGGCTTCTGGAAGAGAGGGGGCTCTTATGAGGGACAGGCCGCTCATTATGGTCGACACCAACGTGTGGGTGGATCTGTACGTTCCAGGTCGTCCGAAGCGCGAGTCGTCGGCGGCCTTCTTCGAGGAGGCAAGACGGTCTCAGGTCGAACTCGTCTTCACGCTCGAGATTGCGCGGGCGGTCTTCCGCATCGTGTCTTACGAGGCGAAGCGATGGGTGAGGCAGGGAAAGGGAGAGCTCAGCGAGGCGTACGCGCGTGCCATCGCCGACCATGCGTGGGATTTCGTGCAGGACATGCAGGAGTATGGCACCCCCATAGGGTCATCGACGCCCGACCTCTGGATGGCGGGCAAGCTGCGCGATGTGCATCCCGAGATAGAGGACAACTTCATCGTCGCCGCATGCATGCGCATCGGCACCGACTATCTGGTGACGAACGACGCGAAGCTCCTTCGTCATTCGCCTGTGGCGACGGTAGACCCCGCCATGATGACGCGTCTGTTGCAGCTGAAGGCGTAAGGCCGGCGTTACATGAACTGGACGCTGACTCCCGCGGGGTCCCTTACGAAGAAGAAGCGCACCGATGGCATGGGGGAGACGTAGCCGGTGGGCTCGAGCCCGTCCTCGGCGAGAGCCGCGCGCAGGCCGTCGAGGTCTTCTGCCGCGAAACCTATCGAGAGGTGGGCGTTTCCCGAGGCTGCGGCTTCGGGGTTCTCGATGATCTCGATTTCCGTGTCGCCCGCCGTGTCCGCCAGAAACACTATGTTGCGTCCCATGGGCCTCATGTCCCGCTGGACGGTCAGCCCGGCGTATTTGGAATAGAAGCCGACCTCCTCCTCGAATCGGGCCGTCTGTATGGTGACGTGGCAAAGCTTCATGGCGGGCTCCTTCCTGGTGTGTGGTCACACCATTATGCGCCAAAAGGGCTTGTCCCCTTTTGACGTTTTGGCGTTCGACACCGGTGCGCGGGACGTGTGATGCGCATGCGGCCGCGGTCCGCTCGCGAGCCAAGAGGGGCGGGACCCTTCTTGAAACCCACGCGACGAAGCCGGGCGGGCAGCGTCTGGCGAATGCGGAATCTCAGGAAGTGGTC
>CACXZL010000202.1 GCA_902772085.1 uncultured Coriobacteriaceae bacterium
AAGCGACGGACGAAAAGGCGGGATGGTGCACCATGAACCTGGTTGGCAAGCCTTCTCAGATGGCGGTGTTCGACGTGCTGTACTCGATAGAGGCAGGAGATGGCAGGAGCGAAGCGCTGTCCGGGGACAGCTTCGGCATCGCGAGGGTGCCTACGAGCGCACGCTCATAGGCGACGGCTGTCTGGCATGCGCGGAAGACCCCGCGCTTCTCGCCGCCCAATTCGACCGGATCGGATTTTCCGCTTACGATGGCGAAATGCTCTCGCGCTGCAGCGTGTTCCTGTCACACGCGCCGTCCGTCGACTTCCAGTTCGACGTCATGCCCGACGGGACCTTAGGCGACGTGTTCGGATTGTCGCTTTTGTTCAACGAGGCGAAACCTCGCGAAGCCCGCGTTTGCATGGAGGGCGGCTACGGTGGCCAAATATGCAGGACCTTACAGGAATGGAGGCTGGCAGACGAGCGCTGGAGGCTCATCGCCGGCGCGGCGTTCGCTATGAACAAGTAGTTTCCCCGTCTCTGAGGTTTGAGCCTCTCTTAAAACCACGTTGCGTGTGAGCGCATTGTTTGAATCATGTTTTGCCTGTTGTCACAGCCAAGCGAGTTCCGCAAGCGCATCTTCCGCGAGAGCGAGATGGAAGGAACATGACGGTCTCCCGTCTCCTCGCCATGGCGTGTGATAGGGTAAAAGCACTCGAATGACGGCATGCTCTGATCACGTCGTGCGAACGTGACGCATGGGATATCAATCGTGTTGACCTAGTGCTGGCCAAGCAAACGTTGTCCTCGCCGCGCAATTACGCACGACGCGGTTCATCGTGCGTAATTCTTCGCAAAAGCCCAGATGCGAGAGGCTCAAACGGCCGAACTACGCACGATGGACTTCATCGTGCGTAGTTTGCTCCAAGCTACGTCGCGTCTTTTATTTGGAGGAACAAGAGCCAGCGAGAAAAGCTGTGGGCTGACCTCGACGGCGCCGGGGGTGACGCTCTGGAACCCCTCTTTGCGCGGGGACTCGGAGGCTATATAATTGGAGTCATATTGACCGACGCATCGACAGGAGCGTGGTGCGCACACGAGGAGGGAGCGAGCATGTCGGAGGAACAGAAGGCTCGCGAGGAAGAGGTATTCAGCCAGGAACTGTCGGCGGACGATCTCGACGCGGCTGCGGGCGGGGACTGCGGGAACTTCGCCAGGGCCCTTGGAATGGGCACAGAGGATGCTGACAGTGAGAACTGCGTCAAGGACCACAAGCGCAACATCTACGGCGGCAACGGCTTCCCCAACTGCGCCGCAACGGTGGAGGACGGCAGCTGGTGCGGCGACAACGATGCCTGCCTCAAATCTGCGGTTCTATACAGGAGCAGCATGGTCGATCCCAACTGCGTGAAAGCCTGGCATTAGCGAACGCCGTCGTTGCGCGGCGCCGTTGCCCCGAATTTGGGCTGGGATATGAAAGCCCAGTACCGCGATCGTTACGTGGCCCCTATTATTTGGCACCCGGGTCCTCGCGCCAGGGGGGGGGTGAGTTGGCGCCTACTCCGCAGGCAATACATCTATATGTAAGAGGTAACGATGTGCAAATACGACAGATACCCCGAGACGCGCGTGACCGGCCACGACGACGATGCATGGGAGGGAGCCGAGGCGGTGGCGGCAAAGCTGGCGGAGTTCTCCGCGCTGAGCGATTACACACTGGTGGTGGAGTGCTATCCGGGCGTCGATGACGAGGTGCTCGAGCTGGTGCGCTCGGCCTTCAGGCCCGACGCGGTGGTCCTCTCCGACGACGCCTTCTATGACGGCGACGAGCTCACCGCCCGCATGCAACCGCACCTCACCGATGACCGCGTGCGCGGCGTGATGTACTACGGCAGGCTCGAGGATTTCGTAGACCCTGCGGCGCTTGAGGCCGCGAGGGGGCGGCTGCCGGAGCATGGCCGCACGCTCGTCTATGGCGTCGGCGCAGGCCTCGTGGCCACGGGCGACACCTTCGTGTATTGCGACCTCGCTCGATGGGAGATCGAGTTGCGCTACCGCGCGGGCATGCCCAACTTCCGCGCCCACAACGAGGACGAGGACGCGCTCCGCAAGGTCAAGCGCGGCTACTTCGTGGAATGGAGAATCGCGGACAAGCGCAAGATGGAGGTCTTCGACCGCGTTGACTTCTTCCTCGACTCGAACGTGGCTGGTACGCCCAAGCTGGCGACGGGCGACGCCGTTCGCGACGGTCTGTGCGCGGTGGTCGGCGGCCCTTTCCGCCTGGTGCCCTACTTCGACCCGGGTGTCTGGGGCGGCCAGTGGATGAGGGACGTCTGCGGGCTTGACCCCGAGGCCGACAACTACGCGTGGTCCTTCGCCGGCGTGCCCGAGGAAAACAGCCTCTACCTGCGCATCGGTGACGTGCGCGTCGAGGTTCCCGCGCAGGACCTGGTGCTCTCGCATCCCGTTGAGCTGCTCGGCATGCCCGTCTACTGCCGTTTCGGCGCGGAGTTCCCCATCCGCTTCGACCTCCTCGACACCATGGGCGGCCAGAACCTCAGCTTGCAGGTGCACCCGCTCACCGAGTACATCCGCAGCCGCTTCGGCATGGCCTACACGCAGGACGAGAGCTACTACGTTCTGGACGTGGGGGAGGGTGGTGGCGTCTTCCTTGGCCTCAAGGAGCGCGTCGACCGTGATGCCTTCGAGCGCGACCTGCGCTTGGCGCAGGAGGGTGGGCCGAGCTTTCCGGCAGAGAAGTACGTCAACCTCTTTCCAGCCAAGAAGCACGACCACTTCCTCATCCCGGCGGGCACGCTGCACTGCTCGGCGGCAAACGCGATGGTGCTCGAGATATCGGCTACTCCGTACGACTTCACCTTTAAGATGTGGGACTGGGATCGTCTGGGCCTGGACGGCTTGCCTAGACCCATCCACATCGAAGAGGGTCTTGCAAACATCCAGTGGGATCGCACGACCGGGTGGGTGCGCGAGAACCTGGTAAATGCCACATACGTCGTTCACGACGGCGACGACTACCTGGAGGAGCACACCGGTCTGCACGAGCTGGAGTTCATCGAGACGCGCCGCTTCACCTCGCGCGGGGTGACGGAGCACGACGCGACCGGTGGCTTCCACATGCTCAACCTGGTGGACGGCGCCTCGGCCGTGGTCGAGAGCCCCGAGGGGGCTTTCGCCCCCCTCACGGTTCACTACGCCGAGACCTTCATCGTGCCGGCGGCAGCGGGGCGCTACACCGTACGCCCCGAGAGCGAAGGCGAGCGGATCATGTTTGTCCAGGCATACGTACGCCAGCGCTAGCCTGCTCCGAAAAGATTTGACGTTTCTTTCGGGGCGGGAGCGATAGGGGGTACGCCTGTCTGCTCAACGAAAGTCGCATGCTCCCGATATGACGCGCAAGGTCCAAGTCGTGCGCGACGGAAGAGTTACTTCTGGCATCTTGCGCGGTATTGTGTCACCCTCCAACCATTCCTTGCCAAGCACCATTCGCACGAAGCTCGGCTCGAAGTGCTTGGCGCGGCTGCCCGAATAGCCCAGCACGAGCGTGAGCATGGACGCGTTGACCATGCTGGGGTGCGGCCAGTCGTAGAGCCTGGTCGTGAGCTGGGCGTTGGCGAGCCCGTACCCGTGGCCGTCGGCACCCCCCAGGAAGCATAGTGAGGAAACCGTAAACGCCAACAACTGGCACGGCACCTGCGTCACCATGCATCAGATTACAGCTTTGCTACTATGCGTAGCGCCTCGAACAAAGCTTCTACCCCGTCGATTCGAACATGCCCGCAAGTATGCTCGCGAACTCCTCGATGAGGTTGTTGGTGCGGTCGCGGGGCCAGTAGCAGTAGTACTCGCTCTTGAGCTGGCCACCCGGCCCCACGAGGGGGATGCGGCGGATGGCCGCGCCAGTGCGGGGCGTTCGCTCGCGCGTCTCCACGGGCATGAAGCCGCGGTTTCCAGCAACCATCATGCGGCCCTCCTCGCGTGAGCGGGCGAAGAGGAAGTCGGAGCGAAAGCCCAGCACGTCGCGGTAGTACGTGCGCTCGATGTCCTCCTGGTCCTCGGCGGCAATCAGGACGCAGGGCAGATTGGCGAGCTCGGCCACCGTGAGCTCGGCCGCCCAGGCGACGGGGGAGGCCTCGGACACCTCCACGTACTGCCAGCCGTCAAAGAGGTGCAGGTTCACGAACGCGTCGGAGAGCGCGCGGCGCCGGTCCGAGAAGAGCACGTCCACGTCGTGGCGCATGACGAGCCGGTAGAGGGTGTCGTGGCTGCCGGCCGTGGCGTGCACGGGGATGTGCGGGTGGCGTGCGGCGAAGGCGGTGACGGCCGCCTGCACCTCCCAGCCCTCGTAGCGGTTGAGGTAGCCCACCGCGAGCGTGGTGGCCCAGCCGTTGGCCACGCCCTCGGCCTCGAAGCGAAGGTCCTCGAGCTGCGCGAGGAGCGCCGCGGCCTTGCGCGCGAAGAGCTCGCCCGCCGGCGTGACGTCGAAGCTGCGGCCATGGCGATGCAGCAGCTCGAAGCCCAGCTCCCCCTCGAGCGACTTGACCTGCTGCGAGATGGCGGACTGGCTCACGAGGCAGCGCGCGGCGGCACGGGTGAACGAGCCGGTCTCCACGACGGCGCAGAGGT